>DASQCL010000279.1:0-21188 GCA_035634715.1 Solirubrobacterales bacterium | reverse complement strand
GTCTGGAGGTAACGGGTAAACGCGTACATGGCGTCGCTGCGCAGGCCGTCGGCGGTGGGGTTGCCATCCCGCTCCGGGACCGGGAGCTCGACGGGATCGCCCCCCGCGAGCGGGTCGGGACAGCTCGCGAGGTACTCGCCGAAGCTCCCCTGCTCGATGAGCCAGCCCTCCCTCGTCCCGTCGGCGACCGCCTGGTCGTCGAGCACGAGGCGCTCGTAGACCTCCTCGAGGTGCCCGCGCTCCAGGGCGTCGTTCACCGCCTGCCCCCTCGGATTTCGCTTGAGCTGGCCGTTGTCGCGGGCGATCTCGACCCGGTGGCGGTACTGGTCGAAGGACCGGATCGGGAAGTGGAGGACCCCCACCGGGAAGTTCGGTGCGATCAGGAGCTCCAGCGGCTTCTCCTCCCGGTGCTCGGCCTCCGTGCGCAGCACCGGCTTGCCGACGAGCCCCCGGTAGGGCGAGCCGCCCACCCAGATCTCGATCGGGTGCGGCCCGCGGAGGTTGACGCGCGGGTTGGCGCGATGGGCGGTCTTGGGCGGTCGCAGGAACCGGGTCTCGCGAACCGTCATCCGGTCGGCGAACGGCCCGTCGCCGGGGCGCGCGGCGAACTCGGTCCGGGGTGTGAAGACCATCCCGTAGGGCTCGGGGATCGATGCCAGGGCCTGCTTGAGGGTCCCCTCCGCAGGCCACCAGAACTCGTCCGCATCGTTGTGGATCACCCAGTCGGCGCCCATCTCGGACGCGATGCGCGTGATCCCCTCCTCACCGCCGCCCTCCCCCTTCATGTCGTGGATGCCGCCCTCCATGCGCTCGAGGTGAACGAGCCCCGCCGCCTCGTAGCGCTCGAGGGTCTCGAGGGTCCCGTCCGTCGAGCCGGTGTCGGCGATGACGAAGAAGTCGACGCCCTGCGCGCGATGGAAGCGCAGGTTGTCCTCGATGATGTCCGCCTCGTCGCGAACCTTGTAGACCATCCCGAGCCGCACGGGTCGGCGAGGCTAACAGGGTCGCGGCGCCGATTTAGCCCTGTGCGCTAGCTTCGAGGCGTGGGCAGGGCCATGCGAACCGGGGCCAGGGTGGCCGGGCTGCTGGTCTGCGGGGGCGCGCTCGCGGCCGGCCTCTTCGCCCACTTCGCGGCGAGTGAGAACGCGGCGGCCGCCATCCCGGCGGCAGCGCCTGCGCCGAACTTCCTGATCGTGCTCTCGGACGACCAGGCGCAGAACAGCTTCAAGCGCGCCTACATGCCGCACACGTTCGCCGACATCGTCGACCAGGGCACCCGTTTTCTCAATGGCGTCGCCGCCCCGCCGCTCTGCTGTCCCGACCGCGCCGGGATCCTCACGGGCCAGTACCCGCACAATCACGGGGTCTTCTCCAACGATCCCGGATATCCGACCCTTCGCGATCCGGGAGACACCCTTCCGGTGTGGCTGAGCCAGGCGGGTTACCGGACCGGGTTCGTCGGCAAGTTCCTGAACGGCTATGGCCGGAACAACAAGGCTCCACCGGCCCCCGGCTTCGACAGCTGGTTCTCGTATCTGGGCGCCCCCGGCTACTACGACTACCGCGTCAGCGACAACGGCAGGACGCGCCATTTCGGCAGCAAGCGCCCCGACTACTCGACCAACGTCTTCACGCGGCATGCGAACGCCTTCCTGGCGAAGAGCGCGCATTCGAGCTCCCCGTTCTTCCTGTGGCTCGCCTACGAGGCGCCCCACGGCTGGAGATCGCCGATCCATCCGTGTCAGCGCCAGAGCTCGCCCGGCCCCCCGACGAAGGCCGCGTATCGCGCGTTCAAGAACGTCCCGCTCCCGCGGCCGCCGTCGTTCAACGAGCGCAATGTCTCCGACAAGCCCGCGGCTATCCGCGATCTTCCACGCCTCGACGCCCACGCCATCAAGCGAATCAAGAACGACTGGCACTGCACGCTCGCCACCGTCCGCGAGCTCGACCGGGGGATCGGCCGGGTGATGGACAAGCTCCGGAGCACAGGGGAGCTCAAGAACACCATCGTCGTCTACGTCTCCGACAACGGGAATTTCTTCGGCGAGCACCGGAGATCGGACGGCAAGTCCGACGTGTACGAGCCGTCGCTCAACGTGCCGTATGCGATGAAGATGCCGAAGGCCTACCGGAGCGGGGCGCGGGTCGGCCACAACGCCGCGGTCGTTTCGAACCAGGACATCGCCGCGACCATCGTCGACTACGCGAACCGCTACGCGGGGCCCCTGAACACGTGCGCGGCGCCTGGCGACTGCCGCCGGCTGGACGGGCGCACGCTCGCACCGCTCGTCGGCGGCGGCGGCGTCTGGCCGCCCCGCCGCGGTGTCCTCGACGAGATCAACTCGGGCGGCCACGACTACGACGCGATTCGAACCCCGCGCTTCGTCTACTCGGAGCTCGCGACCGGGGAGCGCGAGCTCTACGACCTGCATACGGACCCCTACGAGCTGCACAACCGCGCCGGGCAGCGCGCCTATGCGGGAATCCAGGCCCGGCTGGCGGCGCGCCTTGCCCAGCTGCGCCGTTGCTCCGGGATCCAGGGCCGGGACGCGCCGACCGCGCGGCCGTTCTGCGAGTAGCGCCCTAGTCGCAGTAATGCCGCCCGGGCGGCGGGTGCGGGTCGCGCCCGGCCACGCCGGTGCAGCTGGCGATCCGCGGGACGAGGCTCGTCAACCGCGCCTCGCCGGGGCCCTGCGGGCACTTCGAGCCGTCGCCCCCGAAGCACAGGTTGTTGAGCTCGAACGGGTCGCTGTTCAGGTCGTAGCGCTCCCACTCCCTGTCGGGCACGCATTTGTCCGAGTTCGGGTCGTTCGCGACGGTGAGATACCGGATGAGCACCTGGTTGGAGGCGCGCACGCCGCGGTACGTGCACACGGAGTGGCGCGCCTTGGCCTTGGTGCGGTCGAGCTCGATCCCAAGCGGCCTGTCGGGCGCCCAATCCGGCGTCTTGCCCTTGATGAGGGGGAGGATCGAGCGGCCGTCCATCACACGGCACGGCCCGCTGGCCGGGCACGGCTTCCCGTGGGCGAGCTTCAGCATCGTCGGCGCGAGGTCGATGTTCGCCACCGGGTCGGTGACATGCCCAACCGGCGCCTGCCCGTTCAGGTAGTGGCTGGGGACGCGCATCATCAGCGGCGTCGAGTCCGCCTCCTCGTAGGGGTTGAGCTTGCCCCCGAAGATGCGGTGCTCGCCCTTGAACACGCCGTTGTCGGTGTAATAAATGAAGATGGTCCGGCCGAGCTCGTGGAGCTGCTTGATCTTGTCGTAGATCTGCCCGACGCTCCGATCGACGCCGGCCAGCGCGTCGAGGCCGCAGTCGTAGTTCCTGGTCATCCGGTCGATCTGAGAGTTCGTGAGGCGGGGCATGACGCGCATGAACGACGGCTTGTCCGACATGTCGGACTCGTTGAAAGACGGCGGGTCCGGAAGTGGCACGTTGTTGAAGCGGCCCTCGTCTCGAGGATCCGGGACCGGGTTGCACGCCGACACGTGGTGGCGGTGGACGGATGGGTGCGGGGCGGTCTCGTCAAGCTCGAGGTAGAGCGGGTGCTTTCGGGGCACGTATTTGTCGATCAGCCGCTTGGCGATGCCGTTGAAGACGCGGGTCGAGTAGTCCTTTGGTTTCTGTCCGTAATGCACCCGTTTGCCGTTCTTCGACATGTCGTAGTTGTAATAGGCGCTCTCCTGCTTCCAGAACAGCGTGTACCACTGGTCCCAGCCGGGAGCCGGCTTCAGCGGATCGGGCTTGTGGCGCCGGTACAGGTTCATGAACTTGCCGATGTGCGCGGTCACGTACCCGGCCCGGTTGAGCCACACGGGCAGCACGTTGTTCTTGTCCCGCAGCAGCTCGTAGACGTTCCGAAGCACACCGTTGTTGTGCCCGTATTGGCCGGTCTCGAGGCCCGCGCGCGAGGGGCAGCAGAGGGGAGTGGTCAGGTACGCGTGGTCGAACCGCGTGCCCTGGTCACCGATGAGCTTCGAGACATTGGGCATGTACCGGGGGCTCATCTGCGAGAGCGCCTGGTCGTCGGTCTGCACGAGGATGATGTTCGGGCGGTTCTGCCCGTGGCCCTTGCCCCGCTCGCTCGCGTGAGAAAGGCCCGCGAAGCCCATGGCGGCGACCAGTGCTCCAGTGGTCACCGCGATGATCACCCTCCTCTGACGCGACACGGTCATTGAACAGACCTCCTTACCCGTTTGTTGCGGTGCCGCTACTCGTAGCCGAATTTGCGCAGCGCCTCGCCCGCGATGTCGTGAAGTGTGTCGAGCTCGGCCTGGTCGTGCTCGCGCCAGCGCCCGATGGAGGACGACGGCCGGATCTTCTCGGCCGCTACGCGCTGCATCGACTCGCGCGAGGCCGGGCTGTCGATGAAGTCGAGCAGCTCCACGACGGCGCTCGACGGGTCGCTGCAGACGTCCTCGTATCGCATGCGCAGGTAGTTCGGGCCGAGCTCGCGCTCGCCATAGCGCGCGGCCGCGAGGTTCACGTTGGCCCAGAACGCGATCGATCGCACCGGCTCGGATGCCTCGTTGTGATCGTTGTTGAGCAGCAGCGGCGCGTGGCGCCTCATCTGCTGTTGGTTGCGGGAGTACGCCATGTCCCGGCCGTCGCGCACGAGGTGGATCGCCCGCATCCCCGCGAACAGCTCGTGGACGAACGGGAGGATCAGGATCGTGCGTGGCGCCTTCCAGCCCCACATCGCCTGAGGGTCGTCCAGCGCGTCGCGGTGGTCCTCGAGCGTCAGCGCGAAGTCCTCCGCCATCGCGAGCGGGTAGCCGTACTCGTGCTCTCCCGATCCGCGGAGCTCCGCCGCGATCCAGTCCGCCTTGTCCAGGTAGCGGTCGAGCCAGCGCCGCATGAAGTGCCCGATGTCGAGGGCGTCCCCGGCCCGGTTCAGGTTCGCGCCGAGGTAGTAGCCGGAATGGTCGGTCAGCACCTGCAGAACCCGTGTTCCCGAGCCCCCCGTGCCGAAGATCACGACAGGCTGGGGGTACGGGAGGTCCGTCGCTCCGCGTCCGCGGAGGCGTTCGACGGTTCGCTGGAGCAGCCCGGTCAAGGCGTGCGCCTCCCTTCGGGACGTGACATGCGGCGGAAGGATAGGCGGCCCTGCGCGATCGACGGCCGGAGCGCCGTCACGCGGACGCGATCTCGGCGAGCGCCCTCCACAGCTCGAGGGCCTCGGGGCTCTCGACCTCCGACGTCCAGTCCCCGTCGTCGCCGGCGCTCGCGAGGTCGGGGTCAAAGAACTCGGACCCCGCGGCCGCCTCGAGGCCCCAGAACTCGAGCGCCGCCGACACGCTCGTCTGAAGCTCGTCGGGCCGGTCGAAGTCGACGAGCGGGAACGGGCTACGACGGTGCCACTCGAGGAGCGCCCGGTTGTAGACCACCCAGACGTGCTCCCACTCGCGAGCCGAGAGCTGCGGGTGCTTCTCGGGGCGCTCGGCTGCTCGGCGCGCGAGTGAGCTCCGCACCGCCACCGGGTTGCGGATCACCCCGATCGGTGACAGCTCGAGGTCGCTCCACAGAGCCTGGCAGACGAGCATCCGTGGATCCTTGACGGCGATCGGGTCGCCCTCGATGGCGCCGAGGATCTTGTTGCGGCGACGCAGGTCGCCGGCGCGCACCGCGACCTCGGCCGGCGGTCGCCACCACGTCCCGCCGCCCCGCTCCAGGATTGCCTCATGGAGCTCGTTCAGCTCCGGGATCTCCCGGTTCCCGCGCCGGTTGAACCGGTTGCGCTCCCGGACCCGCCCGAACTCCAGCCCGTGGTCGGCGAGCATGCCGGCGACGGCCGAGGTTCCGCTGCGGTGCATCCCGAGGATCGCAACAAGCATCAGACCGAGGTGGACGAGGAGATGCTCTCCTCCGCCCGCCGCAGCCAGCCCGTCGCGGGCTCGCCGAATCGCTCGGAGAGCTCCTCGAGCTGCGGCAGGTACATGCGCGCGAGGTGGCTGCGGTACTGCTCCGGGATGGCGCTCTTTGTCCGCGGGGAGGTGTTGACCTTCGTCGACACCGCGGCCGGGATGTGCGACGCGTCGGCGGTCACGCCCAGGAACTCGTAGATGCGCAGCAGCAAGTCCCTGGGGTCGTTCTGGATCTCGTCGAGGAAGCCGACGAAGACCTGGTCGGGGCCGAACACACCCTCCCAGTTGTCCAGGGTTCGCAGGTAGTTGCTCCTGAGCGTGTGACCGGCGCTCTCGAAGTGCATCATGAGCTCCTCGTTGGTGATGCTCTCGGGCGGCCGGCCGGCTCGCTTCGAGAGCGACATCAGGGCTGAGGACCAGCTCCTCTCGATCGGGTCGCGGAGCAGGTAGATGATCCGCATCTCCGGGTTGATGCCGCGGATCTCCTTGACGACGCGGGGCTTCATGGTCGAGTAGGCGGGCGTGATCTCACCGGCGATCTGCCCCGGCTCGGGGCGGAAGACCCCCCGGTACCAGTCGTTGTCCCGTCGGGGCAGGAAGAAGTGGGCGTCCCACCTCAGGTTCCGGACGAACCCCGAGTCGCCCGGGCGAATCGCCTTCCTGTAGGTAGCGAGCCTCCGGTACCTGCGCATCCGCTTGCGGAGGTGGCTGCGGTAGAACTGGTTGTCGCGGCGATGCAGGTGGCGTTTGTCGAAGTAATGGACCTCCTTCACGGGCGTCATCCAGATATCCGGATGACGCCGAAGGTTGGAGTGCAGCCACGTGGTACCGGTCCTCGGGGCGCCTACCCCCAGGAACGTGGGAAGAGGCGGCTCTTGGGCCCGTCGATTCCGCATACCTGACCGGGTGAGCCTAGTGCCGTGAGCCGAAAGTTCGCAGACAGCTCCTCCGACTCACGGCACTAGTGATCTAGGCTCCCGCCCTTCCATGATTCACATCGCGACCGTCCACTGGGCGCACGACCGCTGGATCGACACCCAGCTCCACTACCTCGAGCGCAACATCGAGGAGCCCTTCCTCCTCTACGCCTGGCTCGACAAGGGCATGGAGGAGCACGCCGGGAAGTTCTTCTACAGCACCGACGTGCCGGTCAAGGAGCACGAGTACAAGCTGACGGTCCTGGGCGACCTGGTCGCGCACGCGGCCGACCCGGACGACGTGATCCTGTTCATCGACGGCGACGCCTTCCCGATCGCCCCGATGGCCGGGTTCCTGCACGAAAAGCTCGAGCAGTACCCGCTGGTTGCGGTCCGCCGCGACGAGAACAACGGGGACCCGCAGCCGCATCCGCTGTTCTGCGCGATGCGCGCGTCGCTCTGGCTCGATCTGCCCGGCGACTGGCGGCGCGGCCACACCTGGAAGGACGAGCAGGGCCAGACGGTCACCGATGTGGGCGGGAACCTCCTCGGGCTGCTGGAGGAGCGCGGCGTCGAGTGGTATCCGCTCCTTCGCACGAACAAGCTGAACCCGCACCCGCTTCAGTTCGGCGTCTACGGCGATCTGGTCTATCACCACGGAGGCGGCTTCCGCCGCACGGCGGGCGGCCGCATCTCGTGGATGCCGCACCGGCGCGCGCTGCGGGCGACGTGGCGTGGTCGCCTGGCGGCGAAGCTGCCGCGGAAGGGCAGGCTCGGCTACCTCCGCCGCCGGATCGATCCCGTCTACCGCTACCGCGAGGCGCTGGCGAACCAGCTCACGGAGGTGAACGACCAGGTCTTCGAGCTGATCAAGCGCGACGACGAGTTCTACCGGCAGCTCACCGACCCGAAGCCGGGTTCGGAGCTGGAGCGGATCACGGCGGCTCTGCCGGGTCCCGAACCTTCGCCTACGCGCTGAGGGCGGTCGGCTCGCGGCCTGCGGCGAACACGGCCGCGGAGTCGAACAGCCGCAGGCCGTCATCGGACCCGGTGAGCACGTCGACGGCGTGCTCGGGATGTGGCATCAGGCCTACGACGTTGCCCCGCTCGTTCGCGATGCCCGCTATGTCGCGCACGGAGCCGTTGGGGTTGTGGCCGGGCGCGTAGCGCAGGACGACGCCGCCGCGCTCCTCCAGCGCGTCGAGCTCGAGGTCCGGCGCGAAGTAGCGGCCCGACTGGTGCTTGACCGGGATCGAGATCCGGTCGCCCACGCGGCACTCCCCGGTGAAGGCGGTGTCCGCGCTCTCGACCACGAGGTCCACCTGACGGCAGACGAAGAGGAGCGACTCGTTCGTCAGGAGAGCCCCTGGAAGGAGCCCGGACTCGCAGAGGACCTGGAACCCGTTGCAGATCCCGAGGACCGCTCCGCCGCCCTCCGCGTGTCGCGCGACCGCCTCCATCGCCGGCGCGAATTGGGCGATCGCGCCGGCGCGCAGGTAGTCCCCGTAGGAGAACCCGCCGGGCACCACCACCACGTCGATCCCGTCGAGGTCGCGCTCCTCGTGCCACACGAGCCGCGCTTCACCGATCCGCGAGCAGGCGTCGACGGCGTCGCGATCGTCGCAGGAGCCCGGGAACTGGAGGACCCCGAACCTCACGCGCCCGCGCCGCCGTTCAGCTCGATCTCGTAGTCCTCGATCAGCGGGTTCGCGAGCAGCTTCTCGCACAGCTCGCCGAGCGCATCGGGGTCGTCGGTCTCGAGCTCGACCAGGCGCCCCACCCGCACGTGGGAGACGCCCTCGAAGCCCAGCGCCGGGAGAGCCCGCTCCACGGCCTTCCCCTGGGGGTCGAGGATGCCGTCCTTGGGCCGGATCATGACCTTCGCCTTCAACGCACCCCGAGGTTAGAACCTATTGCGGCGGGGTTGCTAGCCCGCCGACGACGCGAGCGCGCCGACAGCCTCGAGCTGCGCGGCCAGCCCGCCGCGGAGATCGAAGCGCGGCTCCCAACCGAGCTCCTTCCGGATGCTCGTCGTGTCCGCCAGGGTCCGGCGAACGTCGCCGGCGGCCCGGTCCGTGTACCGGATCCGGAGCGAGCGGCCGGAGAGCTCCTCGAGCGTGGCGACGACATCCCGAAGCGTGGCCTCGCTGCCGCCTCCCACGTTGTAGGTCCGGGCATCAGGGCCGCGGTCCATCGCCGCGATCGTCGCGGCCACCGCGTCGGCGACGAAGGTGAAGTCCCGCGACTGGCTCCCGTCGCCGTAGACCTCGAACTCGCTCCCGGCCGCCAGGGCCTCGACGATGCGCTGGAACGCCATGTCGGGTCGCTGGCGCGGCCCGTAGACGGTGAAGTAGCGAAGCGCCGTGCACCGGAGGCCGAAGTCCCGGATGTACACGTCGATCAGGTGTTCGCAGGCCAGCTTGGTAACTCCGTAGGGCGAGATCGGCGCCGGCCCGGTGTCCTCGCTGGTGGGGTAGGAGAGGGCGTCGCCGTAGATCGAGGACGAGGAGGCGAATACGACCGGGAGGTCGCGCGCGGCGGCGGCTTCGACGATGGCATGGGTTGCCGCCAGGTTGTCGTTCAGATAGCCCGGGAAGCCGGCGCCCCAGCTCGCACGGACCCCCGGGCGGGCGGCGAGGTGAAAGATGCCCTCCACGCCTTCGAAGAGCGGCTCCGGGAGCGGTCCCGCGCCCAGATCGCGCTCGGCGAACTCGAACGCCGCGTGCTCGCGAGCGGCCGCGACCTGCGCCTCCTTGCGATCACGCGGGTAGTAGTC
Source organism: Solirubrobacterales bacterium (assembly GCA_035634715.1). Taxonomy (GTDB): domain Bacteria; phylum Actinomycetota; class Thermoleophilia; order Solirubrobacterales; family 70-9; genus AC-56. The sequence continues at coordinate 11,630 of DASQCL010000279.1, read as the reverse complement.
CGTGAACGCGTCGACGCCCATGACGTCGGCGCCTGCGTCGAGGAGGGTCTCCGCGAGCGTCGAGCCGATGAAGCCGGCGCATCCGGTGACGAGGTACCGAGGCACGCGGCTACCTTACGCGCTCGCGCGCTTCCCGCGACGCCCCAGAAGCTTCCCGACGCGCCGGCGCAGCCCCTCGACCCGCCGCCGCATCCGGCTCCACGGGCGCGCGCGCTCGGCCCGCAGGCGTCGGCGCAGCTTCTCCACTTGCTTGCGCTTGTCCTCGACCCGGCTCTCGGCCCGCTCCACGCGCTTGTTCTTCGCCTCGATCCGGCGGTCCTTGCGTTTGACCACCCGCCGGGCGGCGTCCCGCTCCTTGGCCGTCGCCTTGACGTCGGCCATCAGGGACTCCGAGCGCTCGCGGCCACGCTCGCGCTGGAGGGTCGTCCATCGCGACGTCCGGGCGAGGAGCTGCATGGCGTCGAATTCGAGCTCGTCCCGCTCGGCCTCCGCCTCCTGGGGACTCGACTCGACTCCCAATGTGCCCGGCCGGCCGCCGTCAAGCGGATCGGGGCAGAGCTTCAGAAGATGCGCGAAGCGCTCGTCGCGGACGAGCCGTCCCTCGCGGATCCCCTCCGCCACGTCGTCGTCGTCGAGCGCGAGCTCGTCGTAAAGCTCATCGAGGCGGCCCTCCTCGTAGATCTCCCGCAGCCGCTTGAACCGGCCCCAGTCCGGATAGTGCCCCTCGAAGATCGCCACCTCCGTCCGCCGCTTGAACTGCGCGGAAGACCGCACCGGGAAGTGCAGGATGCGAAGCGGCCACATCGGCGCCCAGACCAGCCGGGTCTCGTCCGCGGACGGCTCTTCCTCAGTGCTCTCGGTCTCCCGGACCGTGCGGTGTACCGCCCGGCCGGGCGGGCGGAGCGTCTCGGCGACGCCGTTCGGCCCCTCGATGGCGACGTCGTGCGCGCCCCGGTCCATGCTGACGACGTCGGGTTCGGCGCGATGGGCCACCTTGGGCGTGAGCCGCGAGCGCGCCTCACGAATCGTGAGCCGCTCGGCGAACGTTCCCGGGCCGTCGGGCCTGCCCACGAACTCGACCCGGGGCGCCACCACCACTCCGTACCTGGCAGGGACGCCCGCGAGCTTGTCCGTCAGCGAGCCCGAGACCGGCCACCAGAACTCGTCGGCGTCCGTGTGGACCACCCAGTCGGCGTCGAACTCGGTGGCGGCGAGACGGGCCATCTGCGTCAGCCATCCGGCACCCGCGGCCCGGTAGTCGGTCCCCGGCTCGTTGATCACCGTCACCAGTCCGGCCTTCTCGTAGCGTCCGAGGATCTCCGTGGTCTCGTCGGTAGAGCCGTTGTCGGTGACCACGAAGTGGTCCACGCCGAGCGCGTGATGAAAGCGCAGGTTCGCCTCGAGGATGTCGCCCTCGTCTCTCACCTTCAGCGCCATCACGAGGCGCGTGCCGGACTCTGAAGATCCTCCGTCGTCCAAGGGCGGGAAGTGTAGGGCCGCCTACCTGCTACGAATCGACCGCGATGAAGCTCGTGATGACCCTTCTGGTGCGCGACGAGGAGGACATCGTCGCCGACAACCTCGACTTCCACCTGGCGCAGGGGGTGGACGAGGTGATCGTCACCGACAACGGCTCGGTAGACGGCACGCTCGAGATCCTGCGCGCCTATGAGGCGCGCGGCCTCGTGCGCATCATCGTGGAGCCCACCGACGACTACTCCCAGGGCCGCTGGGTGACCCGGATGGCGCGGATAGCCGCGACCGAGCACAAGGCGGACTGGGTGATCAACAACGACGCCGACGAGTTCTGGTGGCCGCGCGAGGGCACTCTCAGGACGCTCTTCGAAGGCCTGGGCGGCGATGTCGGCGCCGTCGTCGGGCACCGCACCAACTTCGTTCCCCGCCCCGAGGACGACCGGCCCTACTGGGAGCGCATGACGCTCCGCGAGCGGGAGTCCCTCAACCCGGTCGGCAAGCCGCTACCGCCGAAGCTGGCGCACCGCGCCCACCCGGAGATCGTCGTCGTGCAGGGCAACCACCGCATCAAGGGCCCGGACGTCGGGTCGGAGGTGGACGATGGCTCGATCGAGATCCTGCACTTCCCGATGCGCTCCTACGCGCAGTTCGAGAACAAGATCGTCAAGGGCGGGCGCGCGTATGCGCGGAACAAGGAGCTCCCCGAGAAGACGGGCCGCACCTGGCGCCGGCTGTACGAGACCTGGGAGCAGGGCGGGCTGCCGGCGCACTACGAGGCGAGCGTCGTCGCCGAGGCCGCTCGCCAGGACCTGCTCGAGGACACCAGGCTTCGGGACTACCTCGAGGCGCTCCGCCTGAGCGCCTCCACGGGGGAGTAGGCCTACTCGGCGTCGGTGGGCCGCGCGCCTTCGGCCCCCGCGGGCTCGAGTTCCTTCGGGGCGCGCCGGCGGCGCCGGGTGAACTTCAGGAGGCGCCTGCCCAGGGTTCGGCCGAGCTTGGAACGGAGCTCCTTGTTCGCCGCGTGCAGCTCGTCGATTCGCTGGCGCAAGCGCTCCAGCTGGACCATGTGGAACCGCTGGGTGCGGGCCATGAGCCTGAGGCTGTCCAGCTCCACCTCGGCGCGCTCGCGTTCGAGCGCGTCGGGATCGAGCTCGACTCCCACTGACCCCGGCGGCGCGCCGGAAAGCGGATCCGGGCAGCGCGGAAGCAGCCTCGCCAGGCGGTCGTCGCGCACGAGCTTGCCCTCTCGGATCCCGTCGTCGACGGCCGAGTCTTCCCAGACCAGCGCGTTGTAGATCTCGTCCAGGCGCCCCTGCTCGTACGCGATCCGCAGGCGGCGGAAGCGACCCGTGTCGCGGAAACCGCCGTGCTTCAGGAAGATCTCCGTGCGCTTCACGAACTGCTCGAAGGAGCGCAGCGGGAAATGGAAGATCCGGAGCGGGTGCGTGGGCGCCCACACGAGGCGCATCTCCTCGGCACCGACTCGGCCGCCCTCGTCCTCGTCCTCGGCGGCGCCGCGAACCCCGCGGTGCACCACCCGCCCCGGGGGGCGCAGCGCCTCGAAGAGGTCCCCGCCCCCGGCGGACGCCACCTCGTGCGTGTTGCTCAGCACCACCACGTCGGGGTCGCCGCGGTGGGCGACCTTCGGTTGCAGGTTCGAATGGGCTTCGCGCACGACGAGGCGGTCGGCGAACGAGCCGGGCCCGTCCGGGCGCGCCACGTACTCGGCGCGGGGGGAAACCACCCCGCCGTACTCCTCCGGGATCTGGTCCAGCGCGTCCTTGATCGTCCCGGTGATCGGCCACCAGAACTCGTCGGCGTCGTTGTTGAAGACCCAGTCCGCGCCGTATTCGCTGGCCGCGAGCCGCGCCATGCGGGTGGTCCAGTCCATCTCGTTCGAACGCAGGCCGCTGGTCGGCTCCTGGATCACGTGCGCCAGGCCGGCGGACACGTAGCGGTCGAGGATCTCCGACGTCCCGTCGACGGAGCCGTTGTCCGTCACGACGAAGAAGTCCACGCCCATGGCGCGGTGAAACCGCAGGTTGTCCTCGATGATGTCCGCCTCGTCACGGACCTTGAGGGTCATGACGAGCCGCATTGGTCTCCTAGCGGGCGGCGACCTGAGGAACGGCGCCGGCTGCACGCCGGCTCGGGCCCGAGACGCTCGGCCATAGCGAGAGGTCGATCTCGGGGCAGAGCTCGGCGAGGCGCTTCGAGTCCTCGCGGTAGCGCTCGGCGAGCTCGTCCGCGACCACTGGCGCCAGCTCGGCCGTCTTGCGGCCGGCCTGCTTGTGAAGCATCAGGCGCTCCGGCGGCTCGTCGGGCACCTCGAGGCCCAGGAACCGCAGGGTCCGCTCCATCTCCGCGACCGGGTCGGCGGCGCAGCGCTCGAACTGCAGCACCAGGACCTGCTCGCGGGAGAAGAGGTCGAACACGTGGCGGAGCTGCTCGAAGTAATAGCCGCGCCAGATCGCGTCGTTCATCTGCGCGAGAAGCACGCGATCGCCGCGGTCGTCAGCGAGCCGCTGCAGGCGGGCGATGGCCGACCGGTAGCGGGCGACGGGGTCGCGGAACATGACCAGGAGCTTCGCCTCGGGGGCGGCGTCCCTGAGCTGTCGGATCGCCATGGGGTCGGCGAGGTAGCGCGGCGTCCACTCGCCGACGATGCTGTCCGGCTTGTGGGGGAACAGCGAGGCGTACTCGGCGGCGATGTCCTCCGGCGGGTTTCCCTGCCAGTACTTGTCGAAGTAGTGGACCTCCTTGCCCAGCGGGGAGCGCTGGATGCCCGGATAGCGCCTCATCGAGTCGTACCACCAGCTTGTGCCGCAGCGCTGGGCGCCGATCCCGACGTAGTCCGGCGTCCCGGTGACCCAGCCGTCCGGGCACTCGGGGACCACGAGAGGGGCGTTCCACGGCTTGCGCATCGGCTTGTCTTCGGGCTTGACCAAGGCGGTCACAGGGTAGTGGGCGGGCTCGTGACGATCGGATGCAACTGTGGCGAAGCGGATCGCGAGGCTGCCAAAATAGGCGCCGCCATGCGACTCCCATCGCCAAGACGCGCCCTTGCCCACCGCCGGGCGGCAGCCGAACACCAGCCGGCTCCGTTCGTCGTGGGGGTGTCGCGCTCGGGCACCACGCTCCTGCGGCTGATGCTCGACGCCCATCCGGATCTGACGATTCCGGCCGAGACCCATTTCGTCCCGATGGTGGCCAACGCGGTCGACCGGGCGATCGAGGAGGGCGAGCCAACCGAGGTGGTTCGCGAGCGCGCGATGGAGACCATGACCGGCCACCCCCGCTGGGGCGACTTCCGGCTCGACGAGGCGGACGTTCGGGCGCGCATGGAGCGCCACGACCCGCTGTCGGCCGGCGACGCGATCCGGTCCTTCTACGAAGCATGCGCGGCCCTCGAGGGCAAGCCGCGCTGGGGCGACAAGTCGCCTCCCTACACGTACAAGGCGGGCCGCATCCAGCAGGCGCTCCCGGAGGCGGTGTTCATCCACATCATCCGCGACGGCCGCGATGTGGCGCTGTCGCTCAGCGAGGTGAGCTGGGGCCCGGACGACATCACGGTCGCGGCCGAGAAGTGGGCCTCCGAGCTGCGCAAGGCCCGCAAGCGGGCAAAGAACCTCGTGGGCGGCACCTACATGGAGATCCACTACGAGGACCTCGTCACCGACCCGGAGCCCGTGCTCCGGAAGGTCGCCGATTTCGCCGGCCTGCCCTGGAGCGACGAGATGCTGAACTACCCGGAGCGCGCCGCGGAGCGCATGCGGGGAGAGATGGAGCGGACGCTCAAGCCCCTGGGCGGCGGGACGATCACCGCCGAGGAGCGCACCCGCCAGCACCAGCTCGTGCTCGAGAAGCCGAGCGCGAGCCGGGCCGGTCGCTGGAAGACCGAGATGTCACCCGAGAACCGCAAGGCGTTCGAGGAGGTCGCGGGCGGCCTCCTCAAGAAGCTCGGATACGAGGTCGACTGACACAGGAACCACCAACGGCACCGGCCGGTTTCGGGGCTAAAGCCCCTCACCAACAGACTCCGCCGACGCGGGCGCTTCGCTTCGCGTCGGCGGGTCAGCTGAGGGCCGAGCCGGTGATCCGCTCGTAGGCCTCGACGTACTTCGCGCGGGTGTTCTCGACGACCTCGTCGGGAAGCTCCGGCGCCGGCGGGGAGTGGTCCCAGCCGATCTCGTCGAGCCAGTCGCGCAGGTACTGCTTGTCGAACGAGTGCTGCGCCCGCCCGGGCTCGTACTCGTCGGCGGGCCAGTACCGCGAGGAGTCCGGCGTGAACACCTCGTCCGCGAGCACGACCTCGGCCCCCGGTGAGGCGCCGAACTCGAATTTGGTGTCGGCGAGGATGATGCCCCGCTCCTGGGCGTGCGCCGCAGCATGTGAGTAGAGCTCGACGGAGACCCGTCGCAGCTCCTCCATGAGGGGGCGATCGCCGATGATCTCGGCCGCTCGCTCGAAGTCGACGTTCTCGTCGTGGTCACCGATCTCCGCCTTTGTCGCCGGTGTGAAGATCGGCTCGGGAAGGCGATCGGACTCCTGGAGGCCCCCTGGGAGCGTGATCCCGCAGACCGCCCCGGACTCTCGGTACTCCTTCCAGCCCGAGCCTGCGAGGTAGCCGCGGACCACGCACTCGACCGGGTACATGTCGAGTCGGCGAACGCGGATCGCCCGGCCGGCGACCTCCTCGGGGACGTCCTCCGAGACGAAGTGGTTGGGGCAGATGTCCCGCGTCGAATCGAACCAGAACAGCGACATCTGGGTCAGCACCCGCCCCTTGTCGGGTATGAGCGTCGGCATGATCACGTCGTACGCGGAGATCCGATCGGACGCGACCATCAGCAGGTCGTCGTCCACCTCGTACATCTCGCGGACCTTGCCGCTGGAGTGGAGTGTGAGGTCGGTGAGCGCTGTCGGAGCCACGAGGCGCGATGCTAACAACCGCATCAGTCACGGCACCAGCCAGTTTCGGGGCTAAGCCCCTCAGCGACAGACTGCGACGAAGGGAGACGACCTTGAACGAGATTGGCCCCGGCATCCACCACTGGAAGGCGATGCATCCCAACATCCGGACCGAGGTCAGCTCCTACTACGTCGAGCCGGCCGCGACCCTGGTCGATCCGCTGCTGCCGCCTGAGGGAATCGAGTGGTTCCGCTCGCGCCGGCAACCCGAGCGGATCGTGCTCACGAATCGCCACCATTACCGGCACAGCGACCGCTTCCAGGCGGAGTTCGGCTGCCCCGTCCTCGCCAGCGAGCCGGGGCTCCACGAGTTCGCCGACGGCCGCGAGGTCGAGGGCTTCGCCTTCGGCGACCAGCTCGCCGAGGGAATCACGGCGCACGAGGTCGACGCGATCTGCCCCGACGAGACGGCCCTCCACATCGAGGTCGGCGACGGCTTCCTGTCGGTCGCCGACGGCCTCATCAACTACGACGGGCTCGGCTTCGTCTCCGACGGCCTGATCGGCGACGACCCGGAGGCGGTCAAGGATGGGTTGCGCACCTCCTACCGCCGGTTGCTCTCACTCGACTTCGATGGCGTGATGTGCGCGCACGGCGACCCGATGTCCAGCGGTGCCAAGAAAGCGCTGCGAGAGTTCGTGGGGTAGCCGGCGCCGCCGCATACCCCTGGTGGGTATAGTTAAAACATGACCGAGGCAAAGGCTCCCGGCTACATCGACGACAAGGACGCACTGGCCAAGCGCCTCGCACGAATCGAGGGACAGGTGCGGGGGCTACGCCGCATGGTCGACGAGGAGGCCTACTGTGTTGACGTGCTCACGCAGATCTCAGCGGTCGAGCGTGCCCTTGACGGGGTGGCGCTGAAGCTGCTTTCCGATCACACCGACCACTGCGTTCGCGAGGCGGTCGCTCAGGGCGGCGCCGAGGCCGACGAGAAGGTGGACGAGCTGATGGCGGCCGTCGAGCGCTTCGCTCGGACGCGCTGACGTGGCCGGGACCACGACAGCCGAGCCCACGACGGCGTTGCCGCACCCCGCCCGCGCGGTGCGAGCCGGCCTTCCGCCCGGGCCGCGACTTCCCGCCCCGATCCAGACCTTCGGGCTCGTCGCGCGGCCGGTGCCGTTCTTCGAGCGGCTCCGGAGCCGGTACGGCGACACCTTCACGCTCCGGATCCTGCGGGCGGGCCAGATGGTCTTCATCTCCGACCCACCGTCGCTCAAGCGCCTGTTCGGCGCGGATCGGCGCAACACGATCGCTCCCGGCCGCAACGTAATCCTCCGGCCGATCCTCGGCGACCAGTCGCTACTGCTCCAGGAGGGCGACGAGCACCTGCGCAGGCGCAAGCTGATGCTGCCCCCGTTCCACGGCGAGCGGATGCGCGCCTACGAGACCGTGATGGCGCAGGCCACCGATCGCGAGATCGACTCGTGGCCCGTCGGCACGGAGTTCCGTCTACATCCGAGCATGCAGTCGATCACGCTCGAGGTAATCCTCAGCGCCGTCTTCGGGGTGGAGGAAGGGACACGCCGGAATGCCCTGCGAACGAACCTGATCGGGATCCTCGCGACGACCCGCTCACCGGCGGCGATCGGCTTGAGCATCGACCGGATGCGCCGCCTGCCCCGCTACCGCCGCGTCACCGAGATGCTTGCGCAGGCCGACCGGATCCTGTTCGACGAGATCGAGGCCCGGCGCGCCGACCCGAATCTCGAGGAGCGCGCGGACATCCTCTCGATGCTCGTCGCGGCCCGCTTCGAGGACGGCTCAGAGATGTCCGATGCCGAGCTTCGCGACCAGCTGATGACCCTCCTGATGGCGGGCCACGAGACCACCGCGACGGGGCTCGCGTGGGCGTTCGACCTGCTGTTCCGCGCTCCGGAGAAGCTGGTGCGGCTGCGCGAGGAGGTCGTCGACGGAGTGGCCCACGGCTACCTCGACGCGGTGATCAGGGAGACTCTTCGCATCCGGCCCGTCGTCCCGTTCGTTGGGCGCGAGCTGCGCGAGGAGGCCGAGCTCGGCGGCTACGCGCTCCCTGCCGGAACGATCGTGATGCCGGCGATCTACCTTGCACAGACGCGGTCCGACGTCTACGAGCGCCCCTATGAGTTCCGCCCCGAACGCTTCCTTGACGACACCCCGGAGACCTACGGCTGGATTCCCTTCGGTGGCGGTACCCGGCGCTGCATCGGCGCCGCGTTCGCCGAGCTCGAGATGCGGGTCGTGCTGTCGACAATCCTGCGCCGGGCAACCCTGCGACCCGCGAGCGACCGCCCAGAGAAGATGGTCCGGCGTAACGTCACCCTGTCACCGCGCGGCGGAACGCCCGCAGTTCTCGTCGAGCGTCGTTAGCCCTCGCGAATCGCTTCGAGCCGTTCGAAGAGCGTCGGCAGGTGCTCGAGGTACGCGCCCGGGTCAAAGATGGAATCCAGGTCCAGGTCCGGTGCCTGCTCCGCCAGCAGGTCCCGGAAGTTCGTCTGCTCGTCCCACGCCTTCTGTGCCGTCTCCTGGACGATCCGGTACGCCGCGTCGCGCTCGCGGCCGGATGCGACGAGCGCGGTGAGCGCCCGCTGGCTGTAGAGCGCGCCGTAGGTGAGGTCCAGGTTCGCCTTCATCCGCTCCGTGTGGACGGTCATCCCGGAGGCGAGCCGGGTGCCGAGGTGCTGCATGTAGTCGATGAGAATCGTGGAGTCGGGGAGAACGACCCGCTCGGCGCCTGAGTGGGAGATGTCGCGCTCGTGCCAGAGGGCGACGTTCTCGTAGCCGGTCTGGGCGTAGCCCCGGAGCACGCGGGCGAGCCCGGTCAGCCGCTCGGCGAGGATCGGGTTGCGCTTGTGGGGCATCGCGGAAGAGCCCTTCTGCCCGGTGCCGAACGGCTCCTCGACCTCCCGGACCTCGGTGCGCTGGAGGTTCCGCACCTCGGTCGCGAACCGCTCCAGGCCCGCGCCGGCGAGCGCGATCGAGCCGAGGAGCTCCGCGTGGCGGTCCCGTGGGACCACCTGGGTGGAGATGTCCTCGGCCCGCAGGCCCAGCGCCTCCATCACCCGCGCCTCGATCGCGGGTGGTAGCGAGGCATAGGTCCCGACGGCGCCCGAGAGCTTCCCGACCCGCACCTCCTCGAAGGCACGCTCGAGGCGGCGCAGGTTGCGGTCCGCCTCGAAGGCGAACCCGGCGAGCCGCAGGCCGAACGTCGTCGGCTCGGCATGGACCCCGTGAGTGCGCCCGACGGTCAGCGTCTCGCGGTACTCGAAAGCGCGATCGATGAGCGCGTCGCGGTACTCGCGCGCGCGACCGACGACGATCTCACCGGCGTCGCGCAGCTGCAGCGCGAGCGCCGTGTCCAGAACGTCCGAGGAGGTGAGCCCGTAGTGGATCCACCTTCCTTCCTCGCCGATCGAGTCGGCCACGACGTCGACGAACGCGGCCACGTCATGGCCCGTGGTCCGCTCCCGCTCCTCGACCGCCTCGACAGTGAAGGCCGCGCGCTCGCGGCCGGCCCGAGCGGCCTCCTCCGGGACGACCCCCTCCCCGGCCAGGGCCTCGGTCGCCGCCAGCTCGACCTCGAGCCAGCGCTGCATGCGGCGTTCGGCCGTCCAGACCGCGCCGATCTCCGGTCGGGTGTACCGAGGGATCACGTCAAACCTCCGCCCGCCGCCTCCTCTGCTTCGCGTCCGGGGGCGGCGGGGTACCAGCCAGGACCATGCATCAGCAGTTGATTATTCGTACTGCAAGAAGGCCGCCGTTCTTCGCGCCGTCGATCGCGACCGAGCCGACGGGCACGCCGGGCGGCATCTGAACCGCCGAGAGCAGTGCGTCCAGCCCTCCCAGGTTCTTTCCGGACAGCGGGACGCCCACGACCGGCAGGTCGGTGTGGGCCGCGGCGACGCCGGGCAGGGCCGCCGACATCCCCGCTCCGGCGATGATCACCTTGAGGCCGCGCATCCGTGCCGCCTGGCAGTACTCGCGCACTTTCTCCGGGTCGCGGTGGGCGCTCATCACCCGGACCTCGTAGCGGATGCCGTGCTGCTGGAGCGCCTCGCCGGCGGGCTGCATCTTCGGCTTGTCGTTCTTCGAGCCCATGATGATCCCGACGAGCGGCGCGTCGACGTCAATCTCCTCGAACGTCGCCTCCACATCGGGCATCGGCTCGGCCGTGGCCGTCTCCGCCTCTCTGCGCTGCGTGCCCTCGGGCTCCGCGATCTCCATCGACTCTCCTTCTCGGTTCTAGGGTGAGGCCACGCCGGCGGCGGCCCGCTCGGCGATGTCCGTGCGCATCTGCATCCCGTCGAACGAAATCATGTTCGCCGCCTCGTAGGCGCGGTCCCTGGCCTCCGCCGGTGACGCGCCGAGGGCGGTGACGTTGAGGACGCGCCCGCCAGCCGTGACGATGTCGCCGTCCCGCCGCGCGGTCCCGGCATGCGTTATCTCGACGTACGGCACCCGCGCCGCCTCCTCGAGCCCCGTGATCACGTCCCCCTTCGACGAGGACTCGGGGTAGCCCTTCGACGCGAGCACGACCGTGACCGCCCAGCGCTCGTCGAACTCGGCGGCCGCTCCCGCGAGGCCGCCGGGCTCGCGGGACGCGCGGCAGAGGTCGAGCAGGCTCGTGCGCAGGCGAGGGAGCACCGCCTGGGTCTCCGGGTCCCCGAAGCGGCAGTTGAACTCGAGGACCTTGGGCCCGGACTCCGTGATCATCAGCCCTGCGTAGAGCACGCCCGCGAACGGGGTGCCCCGGCGGCGCATGAGGTCCACCACCGGCCGGTGGACGGAATCGGCGATCTCCTCGGTGCGATCGCGGTCGAACCCGGGCACCGGCGAGTAGCTGCCCATGCCGCCGGTGTTGGGCCCCTCGTCGCCGTCGAAGATGCGCTTGTAGTCCTGCGCCGGGGCCAGCGGCACGACGTTCTCGCCGTCGCACAGAGCCAGCAGCGACAGCTCCTCACCGCCGAGGAACTCCTCCAGCACGACCGCCGTCTCACCGAAACGCCGCTCGGTGAAGAAGACCTCGGTCGCCTCCCGTGCCTCGGCCTCGCTGGCGCAGATGATCACGCCCTTGCCCGCGGCGAGGCCGTCGGCCTTGAGCACCGCCGGATACGAGGATCCGGCGAGGACCTCGAGCGCCTGCTCGCGGCTGCCCAGAACCTGGTGCCCGGCGGTCGGCACCCCGGCGTCGGCCATCAGCTCCT
>DASQCL010000278.1:0-10990 GCA_035634715.1 Solirubrobacterales bacterium | reverse complement strand
GATCGTTGTCGATCGTCTTCGGGACGCCGAGCACCGGGACGTCGTGCTCACTGTTGAGCCTCGCCGCGGCCCCCAGCGTGTCCTCGCCGCCGATCGCGATCAGCCCGTCGAGGTGAAGGCCCGCCATGTTCTCCTTCACCTCCTCGGGGCCGCCCTCGTCCCGGAACGGGTTTGTCCGCGACGTCCCGAGGATCGTCCCGCCGCGCGGCAGGATCCCGCGAGTCGACTCAATCGTCAGCTCGTCGTACTCGTTGTTGAGCGGCCCCTTCCACCCGTCTCGGAAGCCGACGATCGCGTGCCCGTAGACGTCGATGCCCTTCCGCACGATCGCTCTGATCGCGGCGTTCAACCCCGGGCAGTCGCCGCCTCCGGTGAGCACCCCGATCCGCACGGTCGCACCATATCCCCCGCGACCGCGGGCGGGATCGGGTCAGGCGGCGCCGCTCAGCGCCTCGTGGCGTGCCCGCATGAACTCGACCGCGGCGCCCACCGGATCGACCGCGGTCCGAAGCTCGCCATAGCTCAGCTCTGCACCGTTGAACGCGGTTGAGTTCCACAGGTCGCCGTCCGTGGGGGCGCTCCACGGGACGACGTACACGTACGGCTCGGCATGATCCCCGTCGCCCGGGGACGCGCCGTAGTTGGCCCGCATGCCATCCGCCTCCGGACCGGCCTCGAACGCGATATCAAAGTGCTCGGGCCAGAGGGTCGTATCCGACGGATCGTCGTCGGCGGGCAGTCCGGACTTGACGTCGCCGAGAGCCTCAGCGGCGAACGCGTAGAAGTCCGCCAGCCCGTCTGCAGCGGGGCGGTCGAGGCCGAGCGGCGAATCGTCGTCAGGCAGGCCATCCGGCAGCAGCTGCGGCCCCAGGAGAGCAGCGCCCGCCGCGATGCTGGTCAGCTCGATGCGGCTCTCGTCGCCGTCCCGAGCCAGCACCAGTTCGGTGCCCTCGACACGAACCTGGGTCCGGGCGCCGTCGAATTCGAACTCGGGCGTCCCGAACCCGCCCGGCGTCGCGCGCAGTGCGATCTCGTTGTGCGGCTTTCGGGCCGGCGCGACGAGCTCTTCGGCGACGCGATGCAACGCGTCCCGCGTGGCGGCAAACGACTCGGGGAGACGCTTGGGCACGCCTACGGCTTCAGGTGCTCCAGGAGCGGGTGGGCCGCACGCACGAATATGCCGATGAACAGGATCAGCAGGAAGATCAGGAAGGCGGTCGTGCCGCCCAGACCGAAGCCGTAGGCGGCAACGAGCGCGCCCAGGCCGACCGTGGTGAAGACGAGAAGCTGCACGGCCCGGAATCTACCTGACAGGGCCGCCGGCGCTCGTCATCGCCTCACGAGCGGCGCGGATGAACTCGCTGACGGCGGCGCCCGACGCGGCCGGTCCGTCGGCCTCCGCCACGGCCCGCACGAGCCGTGAGCCGACGATCACCCCGTCGGCGATCCGCCCCACGGCGGCCGCCTGCTCCGGGGTGCCGATGCCGAACCCCACCGCAACGGGAACCGTCGACTCCGCGCGGACGGCCTCCACGAGGTCGGTGAGGCCCGCCGGAACGTCGTCCCGCTCGCCCGTCACGCGGGTGTCGGAGACGACGTAGACGAAGCCGGTGGCCCGCTCGCAGATGCGGCGGCGGCGCTCCGGTGGCGTGGTCGGCGCCACGAGCGGCACCGGTGCGATGCCGGCGTCGCGAAGCGCATCGCCGAGCTCGTCAGCCTCGCCGAGCGGCAGGTCGGGGATGATCGCCCCCGAGGCGCCGGCGCCCACCAGCATGGCGGCGAACTCCTGAGCTCCTTTCGCGAGGGCCATGTTCGCGTAGACCATCGGCACGAACGGCGCGTGCTCTGCGAGGGCCTGGCCGATCTCGAGCACGCTGTCGAGTGTCGCGCCCGCCGCCAGTGCTCGGGTGCCCGCCGCGTGGATCACCGGCCCGTCCGCCAGCGGATCCGAGAACGGAACCCCGAGCTCCACCAGGTCGGCACCCGCCTCCGCGTAGGCGTCGGCGACCGCCCGGGATGTCTCCTGGTCGGGGAAGCCGCCCATCATGTACGGCATCAGCGCCGCCCGGCCCTCGCTTCCGGCGGCCTCGAACGCCTGGGCGATCCTCTCGACGCCGGTAGCTACGGCCTCAGTCATCTAGCTCATCGAGCTTCGCGAGCACTTCGGCGAGATCCTTGTCGCCTCGCCCACTCAAGCAGAGCAAATCAAAGCCCGCCGAATGCTCCGCTTCGGCGGGGTCGCTGCCAGCCTGCCCACCTTTCAGGAGCCAGGCGATCGCATGGGCCGGCTCCAGCGCGGGGAGGATCCCCTCCAGCCGCGCCAGCTCGCGGAAGGCGCGGAGAGCCTCGACGTCAGTGACCGCCTCGTAGCGGGCGCGGCCCAAGTCGCGCAGCTGCGCGTGCTCGGGGCCAACGCCTGGATAGTCGAGCCCCGCCGAGATGGAGTGCGCTTCGAGGATCTGGCCGTCCTCGTCAGCGAGGATCGAAGACATGGCGCCGTGGAGAACGCCCGTGCGCCCGGCGACGAGCGACGCGCCGTGGAGCCCGTCGAGCCCCTCTCCCCCGGCCTCGATCCCGATCAGCTCCACCTCCGTGTCGTCGATGAACGGATAGAAGGTCCCGATCGCGTTCGAGCCGCCCCCAACGCAGGCGATGACCCGGGCCGGGAGCGCGCCCTCCGCTTCGAGCGCCTGCTCGCGCGCCTCATCCCCGATCACCCGCTGGAGGTCGCGAACGAGGGCCGGGTACGGCGCCGGGCCGACGGCGGAGCCGATGATGTAGTGGGTCGAGCCGACGTTGGTCACCCAATCGCGGATGGCGGCGCTCACCGCCTCCTTCAGGGTGCGGGCGCCTGCCTCGACCGGGCTCACTTCGGCGCCGAGCAGCCGCATCCGCTCGACGTTGGGCGCCTGCCGGCGCATGTCCTCGGTGCCCATGTAGACCACGCAGTCGAGCCCGAGCAGCGCGCACGCCGTGGCCGCCGCGACGCCGTGTTGGCCGGCACCGGTCTCGGCGATGATCCGCTGCTTGCTCATCCGGCGGGCGAGCAGCGCCTGCCCGACCGCATTGTTGATCTTGTGCGCGCCGGTGTGCGCCAGGTCCTCGCGCTTGAGGTAGACGGGCCTCCCAACCCGCTCGGACAGCCTCGACGCCAAGCACAGCGGCGTGGGCCGACCGACGAAGTCGCGCAGGACGCGGTCGAGCTCATCCCGGAATTCCGGGTCCTCACGCGCCTCCGCCCACGCGGCGGAGAGCTCGTCTAGCGCCGGGATCAGGACCTCCGGCACGTAGCGCCCGCCGTAGGGGCCGAAGCGCTCCTGCACGGGTGCGGCACTCATGCCGGGACCGCCTGGGCCCGCTCGGCGAAGGCCGCCATCAGCCCGTGATCCTTGATGCCCGGTGCGGACTCCACCCCGCTCGCGACGTCGACTGCGAACGGGTGCGCGGCGGCAATCGCCTCGTCCACGTTGTCCGGAGTCAGACCGCCCGCCAGGATCAGCGGGACCTCGGAGCGGCGGTCGGCCAGGAGCTCCCAGTCGAAGCTCTCCCCCGTGCCGCCGTGGGTGCCGGAGCGGTGCGCGTCGAGGAGGTGGAAGTCGGTCCGAAAAGCCTCGGCTCCGCGCACGTCGGCCGTGCTGCGCACCCGGATCGCCTTGATCACCTTGCACCCGGTCCGGCGGGCCGCCTCGCGGCAGAACGCCACGCCCTCACCGCCGTGGAGCTGCACCATGGTCAGCGACTCGTTCTCGGCCGCCGCCGCGAGCTCGTCGAGGGTGGGGTTGACGAACACGCCTACGACTTCCAGCCGGCGCTTGAGCGCCGTCGAGATCTCGACCGCGGCGTCCGGCTCGCAGTAGCGCTCGCTGCCTGTCCAGTGGTTCAGGCCAATGGCCCAGGCGCCGAGCCGCGCCGCCTCGAGCGCGTCGTCGAGATTGGTGATGCCGCAGAACTTGACCCGCATCGGGTCAAGGGTACGGCCCGGCTCAGCCAGGCGTGATCGCAGCGTGCGCGGGGAGGGCGGGGCAGGCGGGGCGCCGCCCCCGCCTGCCCCTTTTCCGCGCTACTGCTTGACGTTCGCCGGGCGGTTGCCCAGGGTCACGCTGACTGTGCGCTTCTGGCTACCGTTCACGAGCGACAGCTGGACCGTGTCGCCTGGCTGCTTGGTGCTGATGTCGTTGATGACGTCCGTCATCGAGTTGACGGGCTTGCCGTCGATCGCAACGATGACGTCACCGCCAGCCTGAATCCGCTGGCCACCGACATTGACGGTCGCGTTCCCATTGCTGCCCTTGACGCCCGCCTTGGCCGCGGGGCCTCCGGGGGTGACGGCCTGGACGAGGGCGCCGGACTGGACAGGCAGGTTGAGCACCTGCGCCATCTCGGGAGTGAGATCGGTGCCGCTGATGCCCAGGTAGGCGTGCTGCACGCTGCCGCCCTGGAGCAGCTGATTGGCGACCTGGCGAACCGTGTCGATCGGGACCGCGAAGCCGATGCCCACGTTGCCGCCACCGTTCGGCGACTCGATCTGGGAGTTGATCCCGATCACCTGGCCGTTTGCGTCGATGAGGGGCCCGCCGGAGTTGCCCGGGTTGATCGCGGCGTCGGTCTGGATCACATTGTCGATCGTGAAGCCATTCGGAGCCTTGATCTGCCGCTGCAGCGCCGAGACGATTCCGGCAGTGACCGTGCGATCGAGTCCGAACGGGTTGCCGATCGCCACGACGGGATTGCCCACCTGCGTCGCGGATGAGTTTCCGAGCGTCAGCGGGTGGAGCTGGTCCGCCGGCGCGCTCACCTTCAGCAGCGCGACGTCGGTAGAGGGGTCCTTGCCGACGACGGTCGCGCTGACCGGCGACGACGTGTCCTGGTTACCGAGCGTCACCTCGACCTTGCTGGCACCGTCGACGACGTGGGCGTTGGTCAGGATATGGCCCTCGTGGTCGAGGACGAACCCGGAGCCGGTCGCGGTCCCGCCGCCGCTACTACCGCCGCCGCCGAACGGGTTGAGCAGCGAGCTGCCCTGAGGCTTGAGGGTCGACTGGATGAAGACGACGCCTGGCGAGTCCTCCTTATAGATCTGGTTGACCGTCTGTCCCTTGCCGGTCGTCTGTGACGCGGGTTGGGGCAGCGGGGCCGGTGCCAGGGTGGCAACCGTGTTGTCGCTGCTCGAGGAATGGACCAGGCCGGCTGCAATGGCGATCAGGCCGATGACGGCGACGATCAGACCGCCGATGACCGCGGCGCCGAGGGGAGTGCTGGAGATTTTCTTGACTTTGCTCATGGCCGATGAGCATGGGCAAAGTCCGTTAACGCCGCCTAACGCGCTCCTACAGAGGTTCTAAGAATCTCGTACTACAGGCGGCTCGCCGCCGATGGCGCTATTCCTCGGAAGCGCGCTCGAGGTAGTGCTCGCGTGTGGCCTCCTCGTCGCCGGTTAGCTCGCGCACCGCGAGCTCCGGCTCCTCCGCGCGCATCAGCGCCTCGCCGATAAGCACCGCGTCGACCCCGATTCGCTCCAACTCGTCGAGCTGCCCACGATGCTCGTATCCGGATTCGGAGACCACGGTCTTTCCGGCGGGAACGTCGGTCAGGAGATCCACTGTCGTCTGCACGTCGACGCTCATGTCAGCGAGGTTGCGGTTGTTGATCCCGATCACGTCCGCCCCCACGCTGAGCGCGCGTTCAAGGTCGGGCTCGTCGTGCACCTCGACCAGGCAGTCGAGATCGAGGCCGCGCGCCTCGTCGTAGAGCTCGGCGAGGCCCCGGTCCGACAGCGCCGCGACGATCAGCAGGACCGCGTCGGCGCCGTTCGCGGCCGCCTCGTACAGCTGATACGGGTCGACGACGAAGTCCTTGCGGAGGATCGGCAGGTACGACGCCTCCCACGCGGCCCGGAGGTCGTGAAGGGACCCACCGAACTGGCGCTCCTCGGTGAGGATCGAGAGCGCGGCCGAGCCGCCGCGCTCGTATGCGCGGACGGTGTCCGCGACGCCGGCATCGGGCCGCAGCTCGCCGGCGCTCGGCGAGCGCCGCTTGAACTCGGCGATCAGCGAAAGCCCGGGACGCACGAGCGCCTCATTGAACGGCCGGGCCCCGTCGCGGTCGACAAGGCGCGCTCGAAGCGTGTCGAGCGATACCTCCTCTTGTCGGCGACGGGCGTCCTCTCGCGCCCCGGCGACCAGCTCGTCGAGCGAACTCATCCCGGCAACAGGCTAGCCAGTCTGCTCACGACGCGGCCAGCTCGCCGCTGAGCTCGGCGAGGCGGGCGAGCACGCCGTACGCTGCCCCCGAGTCGATTGCCTTGCGAGCGCGCTCGGCCCCGGCCTCGAGGTCCACCGCACCGCCGCCCACGACGATCGCGGCTGCGGCATTCAGCACGACGACGTCCCGAGCGGGCCCGTCGTCCCCGTCGAGCACGCGGCTGACCGTGGCGGCGTTCTCGTCGGGCGTCCCACCCCGGATCTCGTCGACATCGGCGATGGAGGCACCGAGGCTCTCCGGCTCGACGAACCACTCCTCTGTCCCCGCGTCCCTGACCTCGATCACGCGTGTGGGGCCCTCCAGCCCGATCTCGTCCACCCCGTCCTCCGCCCGCACGACCATCGCCCGCTTGCAACCCAGGCCCACGAGCGCCTCGGCAATCGTCTCCTGGTAGCGGGGGTCCGACACTCCGAGGAGCTGGCGGCTCGCGCCGGCGGGGTTCGTCAACGGGCCCAGGAAGTTGAAGATCGTGCGCACCGCCAACTCCTTGCGAACCGGCGCCACGTGCTTCATTGCCGCGTGGTGGCGGGGCGCGAACATGAAGCCGAAGCCGACCTCGTCGATGCAGCGGGCGACGGCCGGCGGGTCCAGGTCGATTCGCACGCCAAGCGCCTCGAGCAGGTCCGCCGAGCCTGAGCGGCTCGTGCTGGAGCGGTTGCCGTGCTTGGCGACCGCGCATCCGGCGCCGGCCGCGACGAGCGCGGCGGTCGTGGAGATGTTGAAGGTCGAGGGGCCCCCGCCGGTGCCCGCGGTGTCGACCAGGTCGTCGCGCTCGACCTCGACGTGGGCGGCGAGCCGGCGCATGGTCCTGGCCAGGCCCACCAGCTCGGCGACGGTCTCCCCCTTGGCGCGCAGGGCAACGAGGAAGGCTCCGGTCTCCACGTCGGAGGTGCGGCCCTCCATGATCTCGTCGAGGACCGCCGAGGCATGGTCGGCGGTCAGATGCGTGCCGGTGCACACCTCGTCGATGGCGCGTGTGAGGATCTCGTTGGGCATTAGGCGAGGAAGTTTCGGAGTATGTCCTTGCCGTGCGGCGTTAGCACCGACTCGGGATGGAACTGGACGCCCTCGGCCGGCAGCTCGCGGTGCCTCACGCCCATCACGACGCCCTCGTACGAGGCGCTCAGCTCGAGCTCGTCGGGAAGGTCTGGGTCGGCCACGAGCGAGTGGTAGCGGCCCGCGCGAAGCGGGCTGTCTAGCCCGCTCAGGACGCCCCGCCCGTCGTGCTCGACCTCGGCGTCCTTCCCGTGGATCGGCTCGCCGCGAATCGTCCGGCCGCCGAAGGCCTCGACCATCGACTGGTGCCCCAGGCAGACCCCGAGGGTGGGCACGCCGGCCTCGGGAAACGCACGCGCGGCCTCGATGGAGATCCCCGCGTCGGCCGGGGTGCACGGGCCCGGAGAGATGACCAGCCGTTCGGGCCCGCGCTCGAGCAGGTCGCCCACCTCAGCCTGGTCGTTTCGAAACACCTCGGGCTCGGCGCCGAGCTCACCCAGGTACTGGACGAGGTTGTAGGTGAACGAGTCGTAGTTGTCGATTACGAGGACGCGCATGTTCATGGCCAATCGGGCTGCCTTGCCGCCAGCTCGACCGCCGCGAACACGGCCTTCGCCTTGTTGACCGATTCCTCGTACTCGTAGTCGGGCTTGGCGTCGGCGACGGTGCCGCCACCCGCCTGGACGTGAACCATGCCGTCCTTTACGACGACGGTCCGGATGTGGATCGCCGTGTCGAGGTCGCCGGTGAAGCCGAGATAGCCGATCGCCCCTCCGTACGAGCCCCGCTTGTGTGGCTCGACCTCGTCGATGATCTGCATGGCGCGGACCTTCGGCGCACCGGACAGCGTGCCGGCCGGCAGGACCGCGCGCAGCGCGTCCATCGCCGTGACGTCGGGGCGCAGGGTGCCGGAGACCTGGCTGACGATGTGGTGCACGTGCGAGTACGCCTCGACGATCATGAATTCGTCGACGACGACCGAGCCGAACTCGGAAACCCGGCCGAGGTCGTTTCGCCCGAGGTCGACGAGCATCACGTGCTCGGCGCGCTCCTTCGGGTCGCGGAGCAGGTCTTCCGCCCGCCGGCGGTCCTCCTCCTCGCTCTCGCCGCGGGGGTAGGTGCCGGCGATCGGCCTCGTCTCGACGCGCCTCCCCATCACCTTCACCAGGGGCTCCGGCGAGGCGCCGGCGATCTGGAAGTCGCCGAAGTCGAGGAAATACATGTACGGCGACGGGTTGACCGTGCGAAGGCCGCGGTAGATCGAGAAGGCCTCAACCGGAGTGGGCGCCGAGAAGCGCTGCGAGGGAACCACCTGGAATGCATCCCCGGCGTGGATGTACTCGATGATCCGCCGGACGTTCGACTCGAACTGCTCGCGCGTCAGGTTCGACTCGAACCGCGGCGCCTCGCCGATGCCGCTCACGGCCGGCCTCGGGACCGGCCCGCGCAGCTTCTCGCGCAGGTCGGTGAGCGTCTCGACGGCGGACGCGTAGGCGGCGTCGAGGTCCGACTCGTCGTCGGCGATCGCGTAGGCCATCAGCGTCAGCTCGTGGCGCATGTGGTCGAAAGCCACGAGCACGTCGCTCACCATCAGGGCCATGTCCGGCAGCCCGATGGGGTCCGGGTTGGGCTCGGCCAGCGGCTCGACGGTCCTGACGAGGTCGTAGCCGAAGAACCCGACCGCCCCGCCCGCGAATGGCGGCAGGTCGTCAACCGGCGGCAGCCGGAACGCCGCCAGGTAGTCGCTGATCGCGCCGTACGGGTCGTCGACCTCCTGAACCGACACGGGCTCCGCGTCCGGGGCGAGCTCCCCCCGCCACTCGCTCAGCCTCCCGTCCGCGTAGCGCAGCATCGCGCGGGGCCTGAAGCCCAGGAACGAGTAGCGCCCCAGGCGTCCCTGCTCGGCCGACTCGAGCAGGAAGCAGGGGCCTCCGTCGCGCAGCTTGAGAAACGCCGAGACCGGCGTCTCGCAGTCGTCGACGAAGGTCATCCGGATCGGGATCGCGTTCCCGCTCCGGGCAAGCTCCCTGGCATCGGCCAGGCTCGGACGTACCCCGGGCGTGCGCTCAGCTGCGACGGCCATTGAGCGTCTCCAGCACGTCGCCGATCGGGACGCCACGCGACAGCAGCAGCACCTGCAGGTGGTAGAGCACGTCGGCCGCCTCCTCGGCCACTCGCTCGTCGGACTCCGAGGCGGCGGCCCTGGCCACTTCCTCTGCCTCCTCGCGGACCTTGTCGCCTATGCGCGGCGGGTCCGCGAGCAGCTCAACCGTGTACGAGCCCTCGGGGCGCCCGTCGCGCCGGTCCTCGAGAGTGCGCTCGAGCGCCCCCGTGGCCTCATGGGCAGCCAGCGCCGGCTCGCCGTCGGCGGGTGGCGCGTCGACCGCGGCATCGGCGGTCCCGTTCAGGTCGCGGTAGAAGCACGAGCGCTGACCGGTGTGGCACGCAGGTCCGGAGGGCTCGACGAGCGCGATGAGCGCGTCGCCGTCGCAGTCGTAGCGGATCTGCCGCACCCGCTGGACGTTCCCGGAGGTCTCCCCCTTGTGCCACAGCTCATCCCGTGAGCGGCTGTAGAAGTGCATCTCACCGGTCTCGAGCGTGCGCCGGAGCGCCCCGTCGTTCATGTACGCGAGCGTGAGCACCTCGCCCGTCGCCCAGTTCTGCATCACGCAGGGCACGAGCCCACGCTCGTCGAACCGCACCGCTTCAAGAGGCTCCGCGCTCATTTGCAGGAGTTTACGGTCGCCCCCCACATACGATTGTCGGATTCCGGGCGAATAGCGCCACAAATCCGACAATCGCGGGTGATCACTCGATCCCGATGCGGTCGAGTAGGCCCTCGTCGCGGCGCCACCGGCCGCGGACCTTGACCTGGAGGTCGAGGAACACGCGAGAGCCTAGGTCGCGCTCGAGCTCCTTGCGGGCAGCGGTTCCAACCTCGCGGATCATGCGGCCCCCCTTCCCCACGAGGATTCCCTTCTGGGACTCGGTCTCCACCCAAACCTGTGCATGGATCTCCACCATGCCGTCGTCTCGGGGTTCGATGCCCTCGACGACGACCTCCACGGCGTGCGGGACCTCCTCGCGGGTGCGCCGGAGAACCTGCTCGCGGATCAGCTCCGCGAGGTGGACCTCGCTGGGGAGATCCGAGCGATCCTCGGGTGGGTAGAGGAACGGGCCCTCGGGCAGGAGCGAGGCCAGATGATCGACCAGGGCGTCCAGGCCCGCACCCGTTCGGGCGCTCACCGGGAACACGTCGTCGACGCAGTCGAGCTCGGCCGCCGCGGCGAGCGCGGCTGTGGTCGCGCCGGGGCCAAGACGGTCGCACTTGTTCACCGCGCAGACGACGTGGGTGTCGTCGGCGGCCGCGAGCAGCGCCTTGGCGATGAAGCGGTCGCCCGGGCCGACTCCCTGCTGGCCATCCACGACGAGCAGCGCGGAGTCAGCGTCCGCCAACTCCTGCTCGACCCGGCGCTGCATGCGCGCGGTGAGAGTGTCTCGGATCGCCCCCAGACGACGAGGACCAGCTGCCACTCGCGGCCCGGATCCGTCGCGATCCCCCGCACGGCGCGCCTCGTCGTCTGGGGGCGATCGGAGACGATCGCGATCTTCGAGCCGACGACCGCGTTCGCCAGCGTCGACTTCCCGACGTTGGGCCGACCGGCGAGGCCGACGAATCCTGCGCGTGTCATCTGTCGCCGAGCTCGGTCATGGCCGCGTCCTGCAGCTCGAG
>DASQCL010000277.1:0-9344 GCA_035634715.1 Solirubrobacterales bacterium | reverse complement strand
GAGGAGGTCGCGCTGCTCACCGATGGCCGCTTCTCCGGCGCGACGCACGGCCTGATGGCCGGGCACGTGGCCCCCGAGGCCGTGCGCGGCGGGCCGATCGCGGCCGTGCGGGAGGGCGACCAGATCACCTTCGACGTGGAGGCGAGGCGGCTCGACCTCGACCTCACCGACGAGGAGATCGCCGAGCGGGTCGCCGAGTACGAGCCGCCGGAGCCGCATTACTCGACCGGCGTGATGGCCAAGTACGCGCGCAGCGTCAGCTCGGCGTCCGAAGGCGCGATCACGAGCTGACGTGCTCCTGCGCCTGACAGGGCTCCTCGGTGGGCTTGCGACCGCGTCCGCGCTGGCGCTCGCCGGGTGCGGGGGCGACGAGAAGACCGTCGAGACGGTTACCGACGAGCCCGGCTCGTCTCGCCTGGAGAAGACCTTGAGCTGCCTCGGCGACGAGGGCTATGACGCCGACGTGCGGCACGTGAGCGCGGCCGCCCGCCGCGACGGGACGACGGGAGCCGTGTCCGTGCTCCTGGATCTCGAGGGAGGGAGCGCGCCCGACAACGTGGTCGACGTCCGCTTCTGGAGCTCCCGGGAGAACGCGACTACGTGAAGGACGCCGGCGACGGCCCGCTCGACGACCTCCACCACGAACAACTGGGCACCGTCACGATCGCCTACACCCACGGCCACTCGCACGGTGCGGAGCACGCCGCCGACGGGCACGACAGCGAGTCCGAGAAGATCGACCACGAGGTCCACGCGATCGCGGCGTGCACGGCCTGAGCCCGGCGCTACTCCTCGGCCAGGAACGTCTCCAGCACGCGGTTGAACCGCACCGGCCGCTCGGCCATCGGCAGGTGGCCGGTCTTGTCGAAGATCACCGTCCGGGAGTTGCGGAGCCGGCGCCCGTAGCCGACGGCGTCGTTGGGCGGGACGACGTGGTCGTTGCGGCCCCAGACGATCAGCGTGGGGACCTCGACGTCCTCCAGGCGATCGAGGATGTCGTAGCCGATCAGGCCGCGAACCGCCGGCAGCATTCCGGGCCTGCCCTGTCCGTGCTCGAAGCACTCCCATAGCAGCTCCGTCCGAAGCCGGTTCGGGTAGTAGAAGAGGCCCCCGAACAGGGCGCGCCGGATGCCGGGTCGGCGCAGCCCGCGGTCGAAGATGCGCAGCGTCAGCGGGGCGGTCGCGATCCCGACCCGCGCCGCGACCTCGACCGGCTGGCGCCGCATGCGGGCATGGGAGATGCCGGCCGCGGAGACCAGGACGAGCTTCTCGAAGCGGCTCGGCTCCCGGACCGTGGTGTCGGCGGCGATGAATCCGCCCATCGAGTTGCCGACGATCGTGCACTGCTCGACTCCCAGCGCGTCGCAGAAGTCGAAGATGAAGCTGCCGTAGGCCTCCACCGACAGCTCCCAATCGGGCATCGAGCTGTCCCCGAAGCCGGGCAGGTCGGGCGCGATCACCCGGTGCTCGCGCGCGAAGTGCGGGATGTTCTCGAGCCAGTTCGGCCACGAGCCCGAGAGACCGTGCACGAAGAGCAGGGCCTTCCCGGACGCTGGCCCCATCTCCACGTAGTTCACGTTCCTGGCCCCGCCGACCTCGATCCGGTGGAGGTGCTCCCGCCAGTCGATCCGCAGCCACTCGGGATCCGGGTTCCCGTAGGGATCCGGACCCTCCGCCGGCGTGGGATCGGGAAGCTCCGCTCGCGGCGGGGTGAACGGGAAGAACTCGTCCAGGAGGCTCGCCCGGTCGTCGGATGCCTGGGATGCCACTACGCGTACCCCATCCGCTCCAGCACCGGAATCTCGTGGATCTGGCGGGCAGGCACGGATCCAGTCTCTCACGCAGGAATAGGTCCGTTTATGTCCGGTCATTGCCGGTCTGACTGGCGAACAACTGGCGAAGGTCGAGCGGGGCTGATCGGGGGTGGTTGATACTTGGGCCATGGACGGCCGACAGGCGCCTGGTTCCGCGGCGGCTGACAACAACGCCCCCCGCCGCGGGTTGCGCCACTCGGCCGCCAGCCTGCGGGCCAGGCGCAGTCGCGGGAGCCGCATCAGCCTGATCGTGGCGTTCGCCGCGAACCTCGTCGTTGCAGTCGCCAAGCTGGCCGCCGGCCTGATCACCGGCTCGGCCGCGCTGCTGGCGGAGGCGGCCCACTCGGTCGCCGACTCCAACAATGAGGTGCTGCTGGCGATTTCATTCAGACGGGCCCGACGTCCCGCCGACGCCGAGCATCCCTTCGGCTATGGGGGCCTCCGCTTCCTGTGGGCGTTTCTGGCGGCGATCGCCTCTTTTCTGATCGGCGGCTGCCTGTCGGTGGGTCTCGCGATCAACGACCTGGTGCACGGTTCCTCGGTCGATGACTACCTCATTGCCTGGGTTGTCCTGGCCATCGCGTTTCTCGCAGACGGGTCGTCGCTGGTACAGACGATGCGCCAGGCGCGTAGAGAGGCCGCGGTCTGGAGCCAGTCCACCATCCGGTTCCTCCGCCACACCAGCGATCCGACACTGAGAGCTCTCGCCGTGGAGGACGGTGCCGCCCTGCTTGGACTCGGCTTGGCCGCAGCGGGTCTCCTGGTCCACGAGGTCGGCGGGCCGGAATCGAGCGACGCGATCGCGTCTCTGCTGATCGGGATCCTGCTTGGGATCACGGCGGTCGGTCTGGCCAGACCCCTTGCCGACCTGCTCATTGGCAGATCGATACTGCCCGAGAGGCTCGAGCTGGCTCGCCGGACGCTTGCGGCTTCGCCCGCCGTCGAGGAGGTCCGGCAGCTTTACGCCGTTCACGTCGCCCCTCAGGAAGTGGTGCTCGCCGCGAAGGTGCACCCGTCCGGCGACCTCTCCGTGGAGGCGCTGGCCCGCGCCATGGACGAGCTCGATGCCCGCCTGCGGAGCGAGTTGCCCGAGGTCGGAGAGGTCTTCATCGACGTCACCCAACACGGCGGTCGCGACAGCAGCGACTGACCGGACTGCTCAGCTTCCCGGCTTATCCGAAGCAGCCGACTTGCTCCCGGCGCCGTTTGGGCCGGCCAGGGCGCGGACTTCCTTGGTGAGCTCGAGTATCTGCTTGGAGAGGGCGATCAGTTCAACGTTCTGCTTGTCCTCGGCCTGGACCGTGTTCCACTGCTCGTCGGCGATCACCTGCCGCTTGGCATCGGCGCGGTTTTGGCTGATCATCACGAACGTCGACAGGAAGATGGCCTCGAGCGAGACGATCATCGTCAGCAGGCCGAATGGATAGTCCTCGACGCCAAAGCCGATCCAGCAGCCGAACCAGATGATGTGGAGATAGACGAACAGCATCGACCCTGAGAACGCCGTGATCTTGTCGGCGGCCCGGTTCTGCGCCGCATCGGCGCGCTTCTTCTCATGCTGGAGCAGGGCAGGATCGATCGGGGCTTTCAGCCTCGGGACGGGAAACAGGAGCTTGTGCCATCGCCGATGCTCGGGTTCTCCGTTGTGGGCGGGGTGGGTCCCAGCTTCTGATCGATGATCGCTCGGCATCGTCACTCCTTCGGGTGGGGATGAGAGCCTACGCCCGCCCGGCGTGCGCGCATGCGCACGCCGGGCGGCGAGCACGCCCCCACACACCCGCAGAACTCGAGCGCCTGGTGGCGGTGCCCTCTGAGGCCCAGATCCGCGGCCAAACGCCCTTCGGGATCGGGAATGGCGGGTGTATGGTCTGGCGAGAGAGGATTTTTTCGCCAGTCAAGGTCGCCGGTCGACAGATGACTTGCGACATCCACTTCGAGGAGGAGGTTGAGATGGCTCTATCGGACCAACTCACCAAGCTGGCTGCGCGGGCGAAGGAAGCCGAAGACAATGCGGCAGCCGCGCATGGCAAGGCAAAGGCTGATCTCGAGCAAGACGTCGAGACGGCGCGTGCAACATCACAAGCCGACGCCGACAGGCTCCGCGAGTCGGCCGACGCAAACAAGAACAAGATCTCGGCCTGGTGGAGCGATGTGCAGAGAAGTTGGAGTGAGCACATTGCCACGGTCCGCGACAACATCGACAGCAAGAAGGCGGAGCACGACCTCGACCGTGCGCAGTCGAAGGCCGACAACGCCGAGGACGACGCGGCGTTCGCAATCGACTACGCGTATGGGGCGATCGAGGAAGCCGAGTACGCGGTGCTCGATGCGGCCCTTGCGAGGATGGAGGCCGACGAGCTCGCGGGGGCCGGCGCGAGCGCCTGAAGCGGTCAAGTCGACAGTTCCGGGCTCCCCGGGAGGACGACACGGCCGCGTGACTGAGCGAAGGCAGCGAAGCGGCTCGAGCCGCTTCGCTGCTGCAGCTCTGTCCCGCGCGGCCGGGGATGACGCGGCTATGTCTCGGGCCGTGGCCCTTCGTCCACGGTCTCCCCTCCAATGAACTCCAGGTGCAATCCACGCTCTTGCACGAAGCCGGGTTAGACTCGGCCAATGGATGAGGAGACGCAGCGAGCGATCCTCGATAGCGCCCTTCATCTGCTGAATCTCCCGGTGCTCGGCCCGCAGGCCAAGACCGAGAAGGTCGTCAGCACCTATCTCGCTCCAGTTGAGCCCGAGGACGAGCTGCGGGTGACGATTGGCCGAGTGCTCGCGTCCCGGGCAAGAGTGAAGATGCCGGCCGCGGCCGTGGGCATCGCCGAGATGAACGTTGACTCAAGCGACGAGGCGACCTGCCTCGATGCGAACGAGCAAAGCGTGAGCACGTTCGAGCGTCCCGATCATGATTGCTACCGGCTCGTGCTGGAGCTCGTTGTGCGGCGGGGCTAGCAGACGCTCGCAGTCGCTTCTGCTTTCTAGGCGAAGCCCCGTGGAGGGCGACCGCGTAATCTCACCGGCAGCGTCAAGGAGGGGTGACGATGGGAATCAGGCGAAGCCGCATCTACTGGCTGCTGGGGCCGGGCGTGGCCCTGCTGCTGCTGGTGTCCATCGGAGCGGTCGCGTCGACCTCGGGGGCGAGCCCGGGCGCAGCGAAAGCCCATCGACTCGCGGCTCAACCGAACATCATCGTGATCGAGTCCGACGACCAGCCGACGATTGCCTTCAACCACCACGCAATGCCGAAGACGTTTCGGAGGGTCGTCGATCACGGCACCGTCTTCTCGCAGATGGTCGCGACCCCGCCCCTGTGCTGTCCGTCTCGGGCCGCTCTCATGACCGGCGACTACCCGCACAACTCAGGCGTATGGAGCAACAAGCCCGGCTACCGGGATCTCGAGGGAAAGGGGGATGTGCTCCCGGTCTGGCTTCACAGGGCCGGCTATCGCACCGCGCTGGAAGGAAAGTTCCTGAACGGCTACGGCTCCTTCGCCGGGGATGAGCCGCCGCCTGGCTGGGACCACGTCATGCGGCCGATCGATCCGTACCGCTACTTCGGAACACCGTTCTGGCGCGACGGCCGACACGTGCGGCTTCCCCCGAACGGCTATATCACTGACGCCGAGACCTATGACGCGGTGGGATACCTCCGTTCCAACCTCGGCGCCAAGCAGCCGCTCTTCATGTGGTACACGCCGACGGCGCCGCACAACGGGACGCCCCCTACCCCGCCCTGCGATCACTGGGACCCAGTCCCGAAAGCGGCCGACTACGAGCGTTTCGCCAACGCTGCGCTTCCGAAGTCCCCCAACTACAACGAGCTTGACGTCTCCGACAAGCCGCCGGGACTGCAGCGGCCTCCGCTGACCCCTCAGCAGCAGGCCCGGATCCTCCAGCGCTACCGCTGTGCGCTGGGCTCGCTGTGGTCCGTTGATCAGGGGGTAAAGGCGATCGTCGACGAGTTGCAGGCCGCCGGAGAGCTCCGCAACACGCTTCTGATCTACACCTCCGACAACGGGATGATGTACGGGGAGCACCGTTTCTCGAGTGGCAAGGAGAAGCCCTACGAGGAATCAACGCGGGTGCCGCTTGCGGTCCGTCCGCCTCGAACGACCGCGGCTCCACCCCACACGTCCTCCGCGCCGGTCGGAATGGTCGATCTCGCACCCACGATCCTGGACTACGCGCGCGCAGCGCCCTGTAGCGCATCTGGGTGCCGGAGACTGGACGGGCGCTCGCTGAGGCCGCTGCTGGAAGGCCGGTCCCGCAGATGGCCCGCCGACCGTGGGCTGCTGATCGAGCTGAACGCGGATTGCGCGTACGAGGGCATTCGCACCACATCCGCGGTCTACGTGGAGTACGAAACGCCCCCCGGGGGAAACTGTCCGGGCCCCGGCGTCAGGGAGCTGTACGACCTCTCCCGCGACCCGTTCCAGCTCCACAACCTCTTGGTGGAGGAGCCCCAGAGCCCGGAGACGAAGGCGCTCCGGAAGTCGATGGCGGCGCGCCTCGACCGGCTCGAGGTCTGCTCGGGCACGGCGGGGAGCCGCGGGACGGTTCCCTGCGAATAGGCGTCCCCGTTCCGCGAGGCATGGCCGCACGGCCACCATCATCCGGATCAGCGCGCACACAACGCTGGGCACCAAACTAGGCGATCAGGTCCGGTGGTTCCGATCTCACTGGCGAACGCCGGGGACCTGGAGGGTCTCGTCGATGAGCCCTCTAACCACGCCTCGCTTTCACCTCTGAAGGAGGCCCAACCTTGGTCTCCTTGCTACGCACTTCAAGCCATGCCCAAAAACAGACGCCGACCAGGATGGCCATCGCAACCACCGTTCCCGCCAAGACGATTAGTTCAGGCACCTTTCTTCCTCCTCTCCTACGGATGTGCGGGTCAGAAGACCCAGGCCATAGGCTCCATCGGTGCCCGACCACACCACCTGAAGGCCACCGCCAGCGGACTAGACGGCTGGTGGAGCCGGTGGCTACTGGACTGGCCCGCCCGCTTCCAGCCGCGACGCTGCTGGACTTAGAGCACGAAAGGGATGATCGCGTGGACGCGCGTCTTGTAGTCGGCGTAGGCGCCAGGAAAGTGCCTGCTCATAACGCCCTCCTCTTCCCGGGCTTTCCACCACAGACCGCCGCACAGCGCGACCAGGAGGCCAAAGCCGAGAACATGTCCGTAGTTGATTGCCGTGCCAAGCGCCATGACGATCAGGCCCGTATAGATCGGATGCCGCGCAAGCGCGTACGGGCCAGACTCGATCAGCTCATGATCTTGCTTGAAGGTCACCTCTGAGCTCCAGTTACGACCCAGCGTGATCCGCGCCCAGACCGTAAAGGCGGCTCCGGCGAGAACGATGCAGTCGGTGACAACGCCCAACGCGAGCGGTGTCTGCCAGAGCTGTTCGTTTGAGGACACGTGCAACAGCCGCCCGGCGGCGAGCATTCCGACGATAAGGATGCCCGCCACAAGGCGATACCCAAGGAAACCTCCGCGCTCGACGGTTCGCTTGGTCGCAAAGGCCATGACCACCCAATAGAGCACCCATGCCCCCCAGCAGCACTGAATGAATAGCCATGTTGAGTCGGTCATCTCTCAGTTGCCGGCGGAGCCCGGGGTCTCGCCTGTAGAGGCTGATTATCTCGACGCGGAGAGAAGAAAACATGAGGAGCCGCTGCTGCTTTTCGCGCAAAGCAGAAGCCGGGGTCCTTACTCCCGCAGCCCGGCGGCTTGGAAGGCTTCGGCTGTTTCCTGATAGAGACAAACGCGTGCGATGCGACCGCCATGGAGCTCGTAGCCCAGAGTGCTTCGCGCGACCGTCTCGATCCCCGCTCGCCCTCGAAAGCGAGCGGAGTTGGGGACGATGACCGAACCACCCGCATCGATGAAGCGCTCCGGCTCAACGACGACGCTCTTGAACATTTCGAAGGTCCGGTGGAAGCGATCGACCGCTGCGCGCCCCCGGTAGACACCTGCTTCCAGCCCCCTGGACGCCGACCAATCCACCTCCACATCAGCGAGGCTGAGCGCGTCCCAGGTCCCAAGGTCGCGCCGGTTGAAGGCGTCGATGGCGGCCGCGACGAGCTCCACGTCGTGACTGGCGCTCCCATCCGCACGCCCACGCGCGACGACGCTGACGGGAAAGGTGAGGGTTCCGTTGCGAGGCACAGTTGCTCCTGGTTGCTTGGCCCGTTTTTCGGAGTACTGAGCCGGCCGTGTCAGGGTTGAGTGAGGGTGCACACAGAAGCTCTGACTCGAACGATCGACCGGCACATCTTCTGGCGCGCAAAGCAGGAGCGTCGCCTACTCCCGCAGCCCGGCGGCTTCGACATCGGTTCAAGCACGTGTCGAGCGGTACAGCGAGATGCTCAGCCCGGCGACGACGCCGAGTGGCAGGATCCACCACGCTGGGACGCCAGCCCCGGCAATCGCAGCGGTTAACGCGAGCATGATTAGTACAACCGCCGCGATCAGCGGGTCATCCCCGACGACAAAGTCGTATAGGAACGCCGCGAGGGTGCGAAGCCGACTCATTGGGGTGTCGGCGGGGATGTGGCGAACGAGGCGGGAAGTCGGGCATGGCGCCGACGCATCGCCACACCAAGGAGGGCTGAGGTGACGAGCGTGAACGCGATCAAGGCGAGGATCGCCGCATCGCCGCCTGGCCAATGCGCCCCGGCTCCCTCGGCTCCCCAGAAGGTCCCATACGCGGTGAGCATCACGCCGACGGCGTACTTGAGGGTGTTCTCCGGCACTCGGCTCAACGGCGCCCGCACGGCGACTCCGGCGACAATCACCAACAGGGCTGCGGCGAGCGCTGCGAGCACGGCGAGCGGGATGTTGTGCTGGTTTGAGCCGAAGGTGACGACGATAAATGCCACCTCCAAGCCCTCGAGCAGCACGCCCTTGAAACTGACCGTGAACCCATAGCCGTCGATGCCACGCGGCTCCCGGCCAATCGCACGATCTGCCGCGAGCTCGGCGGCGAAGATCGCATCCTCGTCGTGCAGCGCCTTGAACCCGCTTGCACGCAGGATCGCCTTGCGCAGCCACTGCAACCCGAAGATCAGCAGCAGGGCGCCGACCACCAGGCGCAGGATGTCGATAGGCAGCGCGGTGAGCGCGGGGCCGAGGACGGCGACAATCGCTGCAAGCGCGACCGAGGCGACACCGGCCCCGACCAGGGCCGAGCGCCAGCCGCGTGTCAGCCCGGCGGCGAGCACGATCGTTACCGCCTCGACCCCCTCCACGGCGGAGGCGAGGAAAACGGCGATGAACAGGAGGGAATCGCTACTCACAGCGTCAGGCTCCACAACACGTCATTCCGACTAGGGGTAGAGGCCATCGGCGCCGTAGCGCGGTTATGGAGCGAGCCTCATCGCTCAGCCAGAGACAGTATCCGAGACCGCGTTCGGCATGGGCAATGGCGCGCTTCTCCTGCGACATCGCCCGCGCGGTATCTCTGCTTCTGCTTTCGCGTGAAAGCGACAGTCCTCTTCTGCTTTTCGCGCAAAGCAGAAGCGGCGGCGTTA
>DASQCL010000276.1:0-8080 GCA_035634715.1 Solirubrobacterales bacterium | reverse complement strand
CAGGTAGGCCTCGGCGTCGGTAGCGCCGGCGGCCTGCGCTGCCTCGACGGCGCGCTGGGCGATCGTCGCGAGCTCCATCGCCCGCAATGTATTCGCTGGCCCCCTCCGCCGGACGCCCGTCGGGTCAGCCCGCGATCAGCTGCTACCCGACGCGAGCTGATTGCCCTGCGCGTCGCAGCCGGTCACGAGCCCCGACTCGGCGTAGGCGGGATCGGTCTGCAGCTCTGAGACGGTCTTCTCCATGGCCGTCGGCCGAATGCTCCCCGGCTCGTCTCGGTAGGGGTGCGACAGGAACCACACGAGCATCAGCCCCCCGACCACGATGACCGTGACGGCGCCAACCATGATCGCCTGGGAGAAGAGGTTCTCCTTCGGATCGGCGAACAGCAACACGTAGGCGAGCACGCCGATCCGGTGGCCGGGAACCCCGAATAGGATCGGCGCATGGGAGCGGAGTCCTCCGAGCTCATGCTCGAGATCGAGCGCGTTCTTCCTGCGCGTCAACCCGAGGTCTTCGCCGCCTTCGCTGATCCGGACCTAATGGCGCAGTGGTGGGGGCCGGAGGGATTCAGGATCGCGAGCCTCGACTTCCGGCCCGAGGTGGACCGGGGCTACCGGATCGAGATGCAGCCGCCCGAGGGCGACGCCTTTCAGCTGATTGGCGAGTTCCGCGAGGTGGAGCCGCCCGCCCGGCTCGCTTTCACCTTCATCTGGGAGGAACCGCACCCGGACGACGTCGAGACCCTCGCCGCCCTCGAGTTCCGGGGTCTTGGCGACTCAACCGAGGTCGCCCTGACGCAGGGGGCGTTCAAGACCGAGGGGCGCTGGGACCTGCATCGTGAGGGCTGGGGCGACTCGTTCGACAAGCTCGAACGGCTCCTCTCCGGTGGGGAGCGCGCAGGCTAGGCGCCGAGCCGGTCGGCCAGGCGCTCCACCAGCCACAGGTCGTACACGTAGCCCTGGGGGTGGCTCTTCATCTTGATCGGCCGGCGAGCGAGGATGCCGTCCGGCCCGCCCTCGACCACGACGTCGTGCCACACCTTGGGCGACTCAGCCAGCCCGGCAAGGACCTCGTCGACCTCCGGCAGCGCTCCCGACTCCATGACCATGCGGCCACCGTCCGCGCGGACCTTGAACGGGGCCACCGGCGAGTCGAGCTCCACCTCGGTGGCGGGCTGGTTCTTCCAGATCGAGGGCATGACGCCCAGCCGCAGCTTCACGCTGCGCCCGTGGCGCGTGCCGCTCATCTCGGTCGCATAGCCCCCCACCTGCTTGGGGAGATGGAGCTCGTGCTCTTCGTCCAGCCCTAGCTCCTGGGCGATGGTGTTCGGGTCGTCGGCCGGCTCCTCGGTCTTGAGCGCCTCCCATACGACCTCCCAGCCAAGCGCTCCCGGATCCGAGATCTCCGCGGCGCGTCCGTGCATCTCGGCCGGGGACGGCCCATCCGACGGAGCATCCTGCGATCGGCGGCGAAAGAGAGACAACCTGTGTTCGACCCTACACCTGCGTCCGAGGCCTTGACGGCCATGCGAACATGTGTTCGTGCGATGCGACTTCTGCGGCAGCCTCCGGCCACGCTGGTCCTACCCCGTGCAGGGCGGCGAGCGCAGGGCATGCGATGAGTGCCGTAAGGCGATCGAGGCCGGAGACCGCGAGGCCTTGCTCAACCGCTCGCTGCTCATCCCGCTACCGCGAACGGTCGCCGACCGCTACGCCCCAAGGTTCCGCGCCGCCGCGAAGCGCCTGCATCTGGAGTTCTGGGAACAGCGGAGCGGCGGGGCGACGCCGCTCTAGAGCCGAGCGGCGCGGCCGACGGTGCGCGATCCTACGATCGCCCAATGAAGCAGGAGGAATCGAAGCCGGATTCGCGGCGCATCAGCCGCCGCAGGTTTGCCGCGCTCTCCGCGACGGGCGCCGCCGCGGCCGGCCTCGCGGGCACCGGCCTCGCCGGGTCGGCCGAGGCCTCCGCCCGCCGCATCAAGGGGAGCGTCGACGTTGTGGTGGTCGGCGCCGGGCTCGCCGGGCTCTCCGCCGCGCGGCTGCTGCGCCGCAAGGGTCACTCGATCGTGGTGCTCGAGGCTCGCGATCGCGTGGGCGGGCGCACCTTCGACCGCCCAATCGACGGGCGCAAGGTCGTCGAGCTCGGCGGTCAGTGGGCCGGGCCAGGCCAGGACAAGGTCCTCGCGCTGGCCAAGGAGATGGGGATCAAGACCTTCGAGACCTACGCGCAGGGCAAGAACCTCATGTACCGGAACGGGAAGCTCACGCGGTGGAGCGGCAGCGTCCCGCCGGTCAACCCGGCCTCGCTGGCAGAGCTCGAGGTGATGATCTCGCGGCTCAACTCGATGGCCGCCACGGTCGGCGATGAGCCCTGGAAGGCCGCGAACGCCGAGCAGTGGGACTCGGAGACGATTGAGACCTGGACCGAGGCGAACTCGCACACCCCCGACGCGCGGTGGCTGATCCAGATCGTGATCGAGGGCGTCTACGGAGCCGAGGCGCGCGACGTCTCGCTATTGGACCTGCTCTCCGCGATCCGCAGCGTCGGCGGGAACGTGTTCACGCTCGTCGGCGACGCACAGACGATCCGGTTCGTCGGCGGGACGCAGCAGTTCTCCGAGCGGCTGGCGGCGAAGCTCGGCGATCGCGTGGTGCTGAAGGCCGCGGTTGAGACGATCCGCCGCAAGGACGGCGGGTTCCTTGTGTCCACCCGGCACGGGACGTGGCGGGGCAAGCGGGTGCTCGTCGCCGTGCCGCCGCCGCTGGTCGACCGGATCGAGTTCCACCCACCGCTCCTCCCCTCCCACGCCCAGCTCGCCCAGCGCCAGCCCATGGGCACGGCGATCAAGTGCAACGCGGTCTACGACGAGCCCTTCTGGCGGCCGCAGGGACTCAACGGCTTCACGATCAGCGACACCGGCCCGGTGAAGATCACCTACGACAATTCGCCACGCGACGGCAAGCCGGGCGTGCTCGTCGGGTTCTTCGAAGGCGACGCCGGCAGCGACTTCTACGACAAGTCCCGGCACGCGCGGCGGCAAGCGGCGCTCGAATGCTTCGCCCGCTACTTCGGCCCGCAGGCCCGCCATCCCCGCCGCTACCTCGAGCTCGTCTGGGCCGCGGAGCCGTTCACCCGCGGCGCCTACGGTTCCTACAGCCCACCCGGCGTGATCACCAGCATCGGGCACGTGGCCGGGCGCGCCGTGGACGGCGTGCACTTCGCGGCCTCCGAGCTGACTCCCAAGTGGGTCGGCTACATGGACGGGGCGATTCGCTCGGGGGAGCTGGCGGCGGACGAAATCGTTGCCGGGCTCGGCGGATAGGAGTAGATTTTCCCGCGACATGCGGCCGTGGAGGAGCAGCGTGCGGCGCGCAGTTGTCGGGGCTGTGGCGATCGGAGGGGTCGCCGGCATGCTCGCGGCCGGGACGACGGCAGCTGCGGGCGCCCGTGTCCTGACGGTCGGCACCTACCACGGCAATCCCGGCCGCTATAGCTCGATCCAGCAGGCCGTCAACGCCGCGCACAAGGGCGACTGGATCCTCGTGGGCCCGGGCGACTACCACGAGCGCAACGACCTCAAGAACCCGCCCAAGGCGGGCAGCGACGTACCGCCATCCGGGGTCCTCGTCAAGACCCCCGACCTCCACATCCGCGGGATGAGCCGCAACCGGACGATCGTGGACGGCACCAAGGCGGACGCCAGCAAGCCGTGCAGCGACGCGAAGAAGTTCCAGGACTTCGGTGCGAACGAGGGCGGCTCCGCACTGGGCCGAAACGGCATCGTGGTCTGGAAGACGGACGGCGTCACGATCCAGAACCTGACCACGTGCAACTTCCTTGCCGGCTCCGCAAGCAGCGGCAACGAGATCTGGTGGAACGGCGGCGACGGCAGCGGGAAGCTCGGGCTGGGCAAGTACCGCGGCGCCTACCTCAACACCACGAGCACCTTCTTCGATCCGAAGAACCCGGACACCGCGGCGCAGTACGGGATGTTCACGAGCAACTCGAACGGCCCGGGGGTGCTCAACCACACCTACGCGAGCAACTTCAACGACTCCAACTACTACATCGGCGCCTGCCGGAAGCTGTGCAACCAGAAGATCGACAACTCCTGGTCGGAGTACAGCGCACTCGGCTACTCGGGCACCAACGCCGGCGGGCGATTGGTGGTCAAGAACTCCGAGTTCGACAACAACAAGGACGGCTTCGACACCAACAGCCAGAACAACGACGACTGGCCCTCGCCGCAGAACGGCCACTGCGCCAAGAAAGGCAAGGTCAGCCCGATCACCCACACCGAGTCGTGCTGGGCGTTCATCCACAACTACGTGCACGACAACAACAACCCGAACGTGCCGGCGGCGGGCGCCGCGGCGCTCGGGCCGGTGGGGACCGGGATGACGATCACCGGCGGGCGGTTCGACACGATCATGGACAACCGCATCGTCCACAACGGGGCCTGGGGCGTCCTCTTCATCCCCTACCCGGACAACGAGACGCCGCCGCCCGGCCAGCACTGCCAGGGCGGCTCGCCGACGCTCTTCCCAGGGTTCAGCTGCACCTACGACGACTGGGCCAACCAGCTCTTCGACAACAAGTTCTCCAAGAACGGCTTCTTCGGGAACCCGACCAACAGCGACTTCGGCGAGATCACGCTCTCGAACGGCAACCCGATCAACTGCTACAAGGGAAATCAGGTGCCCGACGGCAGCTCGCCGCCAACCCTGCAGCAGACGAACGGCAAGTGCGGCCAGACCGGCACCGCCGACCCGAACCCGGAGCTGACCCAGGAGGTGCTGTGCGACACGCAGCTCCTGGGCGACGGCCCCTGCCTGCCGACCGACAACTATCCGCGCCTGACCAAGGTGGTCATGCACAAGCTGCCCAAGAAGCAGCTGCCGAGCATGCCGAACCCGTGCTCGAACGTGCCGCGGAACACGTGGTGCCCCGCCGGTAAGGCCGGGCGCGGCTAGACGGCCGTTCCGCCGACCGTCAGCTCGCGGATCCGCACGTGCCCCTGGCCCGTGCCAACCGGCACGCTCTGGCCGCCTTTGCCGCAGAAGCCCGTCTTCATCTCGAAGTCAGAGGCCACGGCGTCGATCTTGCCCAGCGCGTCGAGGCAGTTGCCGATCAGAGTCGCGCCCCGGCAGGGCTTGGTCTTCTCGCCGCCCTCGATCAGGTAGCCCTCGGAGACGCCGAAGACGAAGTCCCCCGTGGTCGGGTCCACCTGGCCGCCGGCGAACGACACGGCGTAAAAGCCCTTGTCGATCTCGGCGATCAGCTCCTCCGGCCGCGCCTCGCCGGGGGCGATGTAGGTGTTGGTCATCCGTGGGATGGGGAGATGGCGGAAGCTCTCCCGCCGGCCGTTGCCGGTCGACTCGACCCCGTCCTTGCGCGCCCGCTCGAGGTCGTAGAGGTATGAGGTGATCCGGCCCTGGTGGATCACGGCGGTTTGCTGGGTAGGGGTTCCCTCGTCGTCCATCCCCTCCGTGCCCCACTCGCCGGGCAGCCGGCCGTCGTCGTAGGCGTCGAGGTGGGGCGCCGCGACACTGTGGCCCAGCTTGCCCGTGTAGACCGAGGCACCCTTCTGGATGTGGTCCGCCTCGAGCCCGTGGCCGGTCATCTCGTGGAAGAGAACGCCGCCGAAGCCGCCGCCGACCACGACCGGCATCGCGCCGGCCGGGGCCGGATCGGCGTCGAGGAGCGTCAGCGCCACCTGCGCCGCGCGCCCGGCGATGCGCTCGGGCGCGCCGGCCTCCATGAGCTCGTAGCCACGATGGCCCCCGAGCGTCTCGAAGCCCGTCTCGACGGTCCCGTTGCGCCGCGCGACCACCTGCACTCCCAGGCGCACCCGCGTGCGGTCGTCGCTCGCGAACCGGCCACTCGAGTTCGCGACGGTGACGAGCCGGCGCCCCTCCGCATAGCTCGCCATGACCTGCGCGATCTCGGCGCCGGCGGCGCGCGCGGTCTCGTCGCACGTTCGAAGCAGGTCTGCCTTGCGCTCGGCCGGGACCTGGCCCGGCGGCGTCTCGATGTCCTGCGGCGCCGCCGCCTGCAGGTTCCGAAGCGCCTGCGGCTCGGAGCGCTCGCTCCGCACCGCTGCCGCCACGGCGTCGGCCGCGCGCTCGAGATCCTCCTCTCCCAGTCCGTCGACGTGGGCGAAGTAGGTCGTGTCACCGCGAATCACGCGCACGCCGGCGCCGCGCTCGGAACCGCGCTGCACGCGCTCGACGCGCGACTCGTCGACGGCGAGGCCCAGGCCCGCGCGCTGCTCGCAGAAGACCTCGGCGAAGTCGCCGCCGTGCTCCAGCGCGCGCTTGACGATGCTCGCGGCGAGCTCTGCGTCGATGAGCGGCGGCGCGATCTCGGTCATCAGGTTGCAGGCGCTCCTGGCTCGCGCGCGGCGTCGATCACGTTCGCGGCCGCCCGAAACAGCGCCCGGCCGGCCTCGGTGTCAGGCGGGTAGGCGACCACCCGGCCGCCCTGATAGTGGACCCGGGCGAAGGGGGTTCGAGTGATGCGCCTGCGGCGCATGTAAGCAGCGGCCTCCTCGGCGTAGCTCGAGACCTTGCCGAGAATCGTGCGCTGCGG
The DNA here is from genome assembly GCA_035634715.1 of Solirubrobacterales bacterium. Classification (GTDB taxonomy): domain Bacteria; phylum Actinomycetota; class Thermoleophilia; order Solirubrobacterales; family 70-9; genus AC-56. Next base: position 1,488 of record DASQCL010000276.1, on the reverse strand, counting down.
CTTCGGGACCATCAGGCCATCTCCCGGACGAGGTCTCGAAGCACCGCGCGCATGTCGAAGATCATGAGCGAAGCGAGCGTGAAGCGCTCGGTGACCGCGACCATCGCCAGGTCCTCGTGGCGAACGGCGAACGCCTCGCCGTCCTCCGTGGCCACGTGCGCGTGGCTCGCCGGCTCATCGCCGGCGGCGTCCGCCGCCGACAGCAGCTCCGCGGCCGGCCCGCCCCAGCGATCGGCCTCGCCGGTCGCGGCCAGCACCTGACCGCCGGGACCGATCAGCGCGCATCCGCGCAGGTCGGCCGACATCTCGCGAAGGCGGCCGACGGCCGCCTCGGCGGCCTCCGCTGGGACCCGCTCGGCATTGACGCTGCTCACTTCGCCAACATACATAGCCGTGTCGCTTCAGCGAGCCTCGTGGCTCACCGTGGTCATCATCTGCGCCATCGGCGCGCTCGTCCTCGCCCTGAACGGGTACGTCGGCTACCCGATCGTGGTCGGCGCGGTGGGCCTTTCGGCGGCCGTGAACCTGTTCTGAGGGCTGGCTTTTGCGCGTCAGCCGGCCCGGTACGGCTGCGTTTCGCGCGTCTCCGGATCGTGCAGGGCGCCTTCGGGCTCGACGTGGATGAGCACGTCGGAGTCGGGGATCTCGGCCTGTATCGCGTCGCGTAGCCGGTGAGCCAGTTGGTGCGCGTCCTCGAGCGTGGTGCCGTCACGGAACTGGACGTGCAGGTCGATGTAGCGGCGGGCTCCCGCGCGGCGAGCCCGGAGCTTGTGGTAGCCGACCATCTCCTCGGGCCGGGCGCGGCCGATGGCGGCCTCGACCCGATCGAGCTCCTCGGGCGGCGGCGCCTCGTCCATCAGCACTCGCGAGGATCGGGTGAGGATCCGGATGCCGGCCACCACGATCGCCACGGCGACGGCGAGCGCCGCGATCGGGTCGAAGACGTCGCTTCCGGTGATCACGACGAGGCCGAGGCCGACGAACACGCCGATCGAGGTGAGCGCGTCGGTGCGCAGGTGGGCGGCGTCGCCCTCGAGCGCGGCGGATCGAAGCGCCCGAGCCCGGCGGCCCAGGTAGGCGGAGACGCCGAGGTTCGCGACCGCCGAGAAGCCGATCACCGCGAGGCCCACCCCGAGGTGCTGGACCTCGGCGCCCACCACCAAGCGATGCGTCGCCTCGTAGATGATGATCGCGGCGCCGAGGAGGATCAGCAGCCCCTCGATCGTCGCCGCCAGGCTCTCGACCTTCTCGTGGCCGTAGGGGTGGTCGGCGTCCGCGGGCTCGTCGGCCTTGCGGACCGAGAGGAAGGCGACGATCGAGGCGACGAGGTCGATCAGCGAGTGAACGGCCTCGGTGAGGATCGCGATCGAACCGGTGATCGCCCCCGCCGCCAGCTTGATCGCGATCAGCAGCGCGTTCGAGGCGATCGAGAGCGCCGCGGCGCCACTCTTCGTGCGGATCATCGGGCCTCTTGGCTGGCCCGGCTGC
>DASQCL010000275.1:0-6350 GCA_035634715.1 Solirubrobacterales bacterium | reverse complement strand
GCCTCTGGAGCCACGAGGCGAAGCTTCTGAGCGAGCTCTGAGACGAGCGCCAGGTCCTCGGGGTCGTCCTTCAGGTGGCGCACCGCGTCGGCGCGGTCGATCGGGTCGGCCTGCCCGAGCAGATAGTCCGTGAGGGCGACGTTGCGGTCCGGATCGGCACCGGCGAGGTCGGTCAGCGCCGTCCGCGCTCGCGTGCGCACCTCGTCGGGTCCGACCCCCAGGATCGAGGCGAGGTCGTCGTAGCTCTGCCCGCGTTCGAGCAGCAACTGGAGCATGGCTTTCTGATCCGCCGTCAGAGGCACATGGGGAAGCCTAGGGAGTCGGGGCCCCCGACGCCCCACCTGGGGCCGCCACTGCAACGGCTCGCCGAGGGTTAGGGTCTCGCGTCATGCAAGCGGGCAATGCGCCTGGCCGGGATGGCCTCGGTGATCTCATTGGCCTCGAGTACCTGGACTCGGGGCCCGAGGAGGTCCGGGCGCGCCTCGAGGTGACCGACCGGGTCCGCCAGCCGGTCGGGCTCGTCCACGGCGGTGTCTTCGCCGCGATGGCGGAGAGCATGTGCTCCGCCGCAACCTGGCTGAGGGTGAAGGACGACGGTATGGCCGCCATGGGCCAGTCCAACAGCGCGACGTTCATGCGCCCGATCACCGAGGGCCACGTGAATGCGGTCGCCCGCACGCGGCACCGTGGCCGCACCACGTGGGTCTGGGACGTCGAGATCACCGATGACGCGGAGCGGCTGTGCGCCCTCGTCCGGATGACTGTCGCCGTGCGACCGGCTCCCGGTTGAGAACCGGCCGCGACTAGCCGCGAAAGCGGTTCGTGATCGGCAGGCGCCGGTCGCGGCCGAAGGCCTTTTCTGTGATGCGGATGCCCGGCGCCGCCTGGCGGCGCTTGTACTCGGAGCGATCGACCATGCCGATCACGTCGTCCACGATCCCAGGGTCGAGACCCTCGACGACGATCTCGTCGCGGCCGCGGTCCTCCTCCACGTACGCGACCAGGATCCGGTCGAGTACGTCGTAGGGAGGCAGTGAGTCCTCGTCCCGCTGGTCCGGGCGCAGCTCGGCCGACGGGGCGCGCTCGAGCACGGACTCTGGCACCAACTCCCGACCCGCGACCGCGTTGCGGTGGCGGACCAGGCGGTACACGAGCGTCTTCAAAACGTCCTTGATCACGGCGAAGCCGCCGGCCATGTCTCCGTAGAGGGTGGCGTACCCGACCGACAGCTCGCTCTTGTTTCCCGTCGTGAGGACGAGCCAGCCCGACTGGTTGGACAGGGCCATCATCAGGTTGCCGCGAATGCGCGCCTGAATGTTCTCGGCCGCGAGCTCCGCGCCCGGGCCGCCGGTCTCGAGCTCTCGCGCCGACTCCGCGCCCGGGTGGGCCTCGCCGCCGCCGTCCTGCGACGCGGCCCCGGCTGCAAGCAGCTCGTCGTAGGCGTGCATCGCGGGCCGGATCGGGATCTCGACGAGTTCCGCGCCGACGTTGCCCACGATCGCGCGTGCATCCGCCTGCGTCTCTTCACTCGAGTGGGGAGATGGCATGACCACGCCCGTCACGTTCTCGGCCCCCACGGCATCGGCCGCGATCAGCAGCACGAGGGCGGAGTCGATTCCGCCCGAGACGGCGATCAGCACTCGCTGGAACCGGTTCTTGCGCACGTAGTCGCGGAGGCCCAGGACGAGCGCCGCGTACACCTCGGCGTCGGGGTCCGTCGACTCGGCGAGCCGGGTCTCGACTGGCCTGGCGGATCGGGGCGCATCGAGGCGTGCCAGCATCGGAGCGCCGACCGACTCGGGCTCGACCCCCGTGCTCGGCGGCACCGGGACGTCGCAGACCAGGAGCTCCTCCTCGAACTGGGCGGCGCGGGCGAGGGTGCGCCCGTCGGCCGAGACGACGACGCTGTGGCCATCGAAGACGAGCTCGTCCTGCCCGCCGACGAGGTTGCAGAGGGCGAACGCGGCCGAGGTCTCGCGGGTCCGCTCCATGACCATCTCCTCGCGGGCGATGCCCTTGCCGCGATGGTACGGGGACGCCGACGGGTTGACGATCAGGCTGGCGCCCGCAAGCGCCTCCACGGAGGCGGGCGGCCCCGGGTACCAGATGTCCTCGCAGATTGTGAGCCCCACGCGGACGCCCTCGACGTCGATCAGCGCCGGCGTGTTCCCAGGCTCGAAGTAGCGGCGTTCGTCGAACACGCTGTAGTTGGGCAGCAGGACCTTGCGATACACGGCGCGGACGCCGCCGTCGGCGAGCACTGCGACGGAGTTGTAGGTCGCGCCGCCCTCGCGCTCTGGGAACCCGACCAGAGCGACGATCCCCTCGACCTCGCCCGCGAGCTCCCGGATCGAGCTCTCGGCGGCCTCGAGGAAGTGCTGCTTGAGCCACAGGTCCTCTGCGGGATAGCCCGTGAGCGTCTGCTCGGGGAAGACGACGAGCTGGGCGCCGGCCTCGCGGGCGCGGCCGATCCACTCGCGCACCAGGCGCGTGTTCCCCTGGATGTCGCCGACGGTCGTGTTGACCTGGGCGAGCGCGAGGCGCAGTGTGCGGTGCTCATGGGTCACCTGTCCAGTATTGCCGGATGGAGCGCCGTCAGGACTTCGAGGCACGCCGGGATCCACCGAGGCCCCCGACGATCGCGGCGACCACGGTGACCATGTAGATCTGGCCGGTCAGCGCCTCCGCGATCGCGAACGAGCGGCCGACGTTGGTCGCGGCCGTCAGATCCCCGTAGCCGACCGTTGTGATCGTCACGAAGCTGAAGTAGAGGAAGTTCTTGGTGGTCTCGGCCGTCGCGTGCTGCGCGAAGAACGGGTCGGAGGAGGCGACGCCAACAATTCCGTAGATGAACGCGAACAGGATCCCGAGCAGCAGATAGATGCACAGGACACCGAACATGGTGTGGAGCGTCACGCCGTGCTCCTTGACGTCGACGAGTACCCCGCGCGCGATCGAGATCGGAGCCAGGGCCACCATCAGCGCCGTGAGCAGGCGGGCCCCGGTGGGCCCGAGCTGGCCGAATCCGATCAGGGCCGCGGTCGATCCGACGACCGAGATGCACACCGCGACGGCGGCGACACGCAGGATCCACGGATGCACCCTCGAGGCGACGAGTGCCATGAGCAGGGTCAGTCCCTGGAGGAGGATCGTCACGAGCCGTGCCCAGTCAGCCTCGGGCGCCGCCAGCTGAAAGATCAGCGACGTCAGGATCGTCACCAGCAGGATCCCGTAGCGGTAGCCCGTCATTCCCAGGCGCTCGAAGGTCTGCTCATAGCGCAGCTGCATCCGCGAGTCCTTCGCCACGCCGGGAGCATCCCGGCACGATCGGACGGGAGACTCAGGCGGACACCGCCTCCCTCAAGGTGCGACTCGGCTCGGGAAAGCACAGGTTGAAGGCCGAGTACAAGGGGTCGAAGCTGTTCCTGGGAAGCCGCGCCAGGCCCTAGCCAGGGCTGACCATCGGGAGCGCGCCGCCGCTCCCGTGCGATCTTTCCCGGGTGCCTGAGCGGCGAGCCCTCATCATCACGGCCGACGACTACGGCTACAGCCCGCGCTACGACGAGGGGATCGTCGAGGCGGCGACCGCGCGTGCTGTGGACTCCGTGAGCGTGATGGTCAAGCGCGGGCCGCTGGACGTCGCCCCGCTCCTGGCCACGGGAGCCGAGCTGGGGCTCCATCTGGAGCTCGCCGAGGGGGAGCCTGGCGGCGCGGATGGGCGCGAGGCGGCGCTGCGTGAGCTGGAGCGGCAGCTCGAGGCCTTCGAGGCGGTTCTCGGCCGACCGCCCGCTTACCTCGACGGGCATCGGCACTGTCATGCGCGCCCCGAACTCGCCGAGGCGCTGGGTCGAGAGGCCGCTGAGCGGGGTCTGCCGGTGCGCTCCGCCGACGCCGACCATCGGCGGGTCCTGCGCAGCGCCGGCGCGGCGACCCCGGACCGGCTGATCGGCCGCTACTCGGAGGAGCCGGACGGCGCCCTTCCGGTCGAGCTCGGGCCGGTCGTGGAGGGAAAGGGGGACCTGCCTGGCGGCATCACCGAATGGATGGTCCATCCCGGCCATCCGGATCCCGAGTCCGGGTCCGGATACGACCAGGCCCGGGAGGAGGACCTAGACCTGCTGCTCAGCCTCTGCCTGCTGCCGGCCCTGAAGAGCGCTCGCCTCACGCACGCCGCCGCCCTTGGGTGAGGACGTCGCGTCGAGGAGCTCGGCGAGGGAGGCGCGCAGGTCCGCGGCAAGCGTGTCAAGGTCGGGGCTCGAGTCGTAGTCGGCGGTGAGCCCGAAGTTGATGCCGCCGTTGTAGCTCATGATCCCGAAGCACACGGCCTGGTTCGCGGCGAGGGGCACCATCGGGAAGATGTCGAGGAGCTCCCGGCCCAGCAGGTACAGCGGGAACTGCGGCCCCGGGACGTTGGTGACGACGGTGTTGAAGAAGCGCTGGCGCGATTGCAGGCGGGCCGCTTGGGCGGCGATGGTCGGCGGCGTGAAGTCGGTGACATCGGTCAGCAGGCTCGCGCCGACAGCCTGGCTGGAGGACTTCAGGTCCTTCATCGTCTCGGAGACGGCCTCCAGCCGCTCGATGGGGTCCTCTCTATCGACGGGGAGCGGGGCCATCATCGCCGAGACCCGGTTCCCCAGCGAGCCGTGCTCGTCGTCGGCCCGCACGCTGATCGGCACCATCGCTCGAAGCTCGAGCCCTTCGGTCGAGTGCCCGCGCCCGCGCAGATAGCGCCCGAGCGCGCCGGATACCGCCGCCACCACGACGTCGTTGACCGTTCCTCCCGCGACGTTCTTGATGCTCTTCATGTCCGCCAGCTCGGTGCGTACCCACGCGAACCGGCGATAGGGGCCGATGGCGCAGTTGATGGGCGAGTCCGGAGCTGCGAGACCGGTTCGAAGGAACGACCCCGCCGCCCGGAGCTCCTTGGCCGCCGCGTCGGCAAAACGCCTCGGGGCGGTCACCACATCGCGGGCACCACGAACGATCTCCACGGGGTTTGTCGCCCTGTCGAGCAGCGCCTCTCCGAGGAGCTGAGTGTTCGATGGCTCCGGTTGGGGGAGCCAGGGCTCCGGGGAAGTGGTCTCAGCGGCCTCGCGGTCCAGGTCGAAGAGGACCGTGGTTATGTCAACCCCGGAGACGCCGTCGACAAGGCAGTGGTGACACTTCGTCACCAGCGCGAAGCGATTCCCCTCGAGCCCGTCGACCAACCACATCTCCCACACCGGCTTCGTGCGGTCGAGCCGCTGGGAGAAGATCCGGGCCGCGAGCGTCCTGAGTTGCTCCTCGCTGCCGGGGGGCGGAAGGGCCGTGTGGCGGACGTGATAATCGAGGTTGAACTGCGGGTCGTCCACCCACACCGGCCGTCCCTGTCCGAGGGGGACGAATCGGAGCTTTTGCCGAAACCGGGGCACGAGATGGAGGCGAGACTCGATGTGGTCCCGAAGCTCCTCCTCGCTCGGCGCCGGTCCCTCGAAGATCGTCGTCGAGGCCACGTGCATATGCACGGGGCCGGTCTCCAGGTTCAGAAACGAGGTGTCGAGGCCACTCAGCCTGTCCCCATGGGCCACGGGGAGATCATCTCAGACGGCGCGGGAAGCGCAGAGGGGACCGGCCGGGTGCCGTCAGCCTCCGAGCGGCGACGGCGGAATCCTCGTCTCGCCCTGGACCTCGGGGAGCAGCATCGCGACATCGTCGACGTAGCACCAGGACCAGTCCTCGCCCGGCTCGAGCGAACGGATGAGGGGATGCCCGTCGCTGTTCGCGTGGGCCGTCGCATGGCGGTTGGGCGAGTCGTCGCAGCAGCCGACCTTGCCGCAGACCAGGCAGATCCGAAGATGGAGCCACGGATCGCCGGTCTTGAGGCACTCCTCGCAGCCCTCGACGGAGTCGGGCAGCTCGGTGACGGCGACCTGATCGAGATGAGTGCAGGTGGTCATCGGGCGGCTTCGACCGTCACCTGCCGAGCGACCCGCACCGCCGGCCACGAGGCAAGCGCATCGCGCAGCTTCTTCAGCGCGCCGGCCTCGATCTGGCGCGCCCGCTCCGCCGTCAGTCCGAACGTTGAGCCAATCGCGTCAAGAGTCTGCGGCGTTTGGCCCAACCCGTAGTGCGCCCGGATCACGGCGCGCTCGCGCTCGTCGAGCCGCTCCCAGAGCCGGCCGATGATGCCGCGCACCGCAGTGTCGCGCTGGCTGCGCCAGGCGAGCTCGTCGGGAGTCTCACCCATGTCGGGCAGCAGCTCGCCGCGGGTGGCGTCGCTCTCTTCACCGGCGTGCTCGTCGAGCGAGACGTCGCCGGCCGCGAGGCGCGCGGTGTGCGAGCGGATCTGCTCGACCGTGAGGCCGAACTGC
>DASQCL010000274.1:0-8659 GCA_035634715.1 Solirubrobacterales bacterium | reverse complement strand
CGTGAAAGCGCCCGGGATCGCGCTCGGCATAGGCGACGATCGCGTCGAGGTACGGCGCCTCCTGCTGGTCCCCGGACATGCCACCAGACACTAGTGCTCAACTTCCTCGCCCGATCGGCCGACGAGAGAGCTATCGCGTGCCGCCCATCGGCCGGCGGCGAAGGATTGAGGAGGCAAATCGCATGAGGAGCCGGAAGCAGGGCAGATACCTTGCCCCGGGCGTAGTCGTGGCGGCGGCCGCACCCGGCCTGCCGGCGTTCGCGTCCGGCGCCACCTACCAGGCCACACGAACTGCTCCACCGGCCAGCTGACCTGGAGTGCCGGCCGTTAGTGACGGCCCCGGGTTCCGCCGGGAAACCCCTTGGTAGCCTAGGCTCCGCCGGGCCCGATGAGCGACGACGACCAACCTCCGAGTACGCGGCCGCATAGGGCAAACCGCTGCCCCGTGGGGCGACCGGTCGGGCGATGAGCGCTCTCCTACTCGTCCTCCTACTCGTCCTGGTGCTCATCAACGGCCTCTTCGTGGCCGCTGAGTTCTCGCTCGTGCGCGCTCGCAGGTCGCGACTCGAGGCGATGGCGCGCGAGGGCGTACGGGGCGTCGAGACCGCGCTCGTCGAGCTCGACCGCCTGGACGAGTACCTGTCCGCCTGCCAGGTCGGGATCACGATGGCCTCGATCGGGATCGGCTTCCTCGGCGAGCCCGCGATCGCGCACCTGCTGGAGCCGATCTTCGGCGGCCTCTCCCACGGCGTCGCGGTGGCGATCTCGATCGTCATCGCTTATGTGCTCGTCACCTCGATCCACATCTCGATCGGGGAGCAGGTGCCGAAGATGCTGGCGATCAGCAGGGCGGAGAGCATTCTGCGGAGGCTCTCCGGTCCGCTCGCCATCTTCCGCGCATCGAGCGCACCGTTCACCGTCGCCTTGACGAAGATCTCGAACGGGCTCGCGAGGCTCCTCGGGGTCCACCCCGATCAACTCGAGGAGAAGCACACCGAGGAGGACGTCAAGGCGATCATCCGCCAGTCCGCGACGGGCGGGACCATCGACCCGGAGGAGGCGGGTCACCTGGCCGGGGTCTTCCATCTACACGAGCAGGAGTCACGCGAGGTGATGACGCCGATCCCGGCCGTCGTCACCGTCAACGCGGACGAGTCGGTCGAGGACGCCCTCCAGCGCTGCGTCTCGTCCGGCCACACGCGGCTGATCGTGATCGAGGACGACAACCCCGACCGGGTGCGGGGCGTCGTCCACAACAACAGCCTTGTGCGCCTCTACATGAACGCCGGGGCGGACACCTCCATTGAGCCGGCGATCCGCGAGGTCCCGATCTTCCCGGAGACGAAGCCGCTCGACGACCTCCTCGCCGAGCTACAGCGCCAGCGGAGCTCCATCGCGGTGGTCTCCGACGAGTACGGGCGGACGGTCGGGATCGTCACCGTCGAGGACATCCTGGAGGAGGTCGTCGGCGAGATCGAGGACGAGACCGACCCCCGCGCTGCATCGGTCCGCAAGCTCACCGACGGGGACTGGTACGTGCGCGGCCACGTCTCGCTTGGCGACCTCGAGGACGTCGGCATCCGGCTGCCGGTGTCGTCAGACGCCTTCAACTCGATCGGCGGCTACGTGTTCTCGGAGCTCGGCCGGCTTCCCAAGCGGGGGGATCGGATCATCGCGAACGGCTACGAGATCCGGGTCGAGTCGGTGCGCGAGAACCGGATCGTGGCCGTCCGCATCCACAATCGGACCGGACCCCCCGATACCGCGCCCGCAGGCGAGACACCAGCCCCCGCATAAGGCGCTGTTAGCGGAAATCCGGGGCCGCGCTTCCGTCCGTGGGCGGCTTTAGCTTCCGATCGTCCGGCTCACCTAATGAAGGGGCAGCCATGTGGGTCGTAAAGCTGACCGATAAGCAACTCGAGGTTCTTCGCGCTGTGCTGCGAGCCGAGGAGCACCTGGGGCCGGCTCTGCGTGGAGCGCTGGAAGCGCTGGACCTCGCCCGATGGGACGAGCTCCCCGATGCCCATCTCCCCTGGGACGACGTGGCCGAGATTGCTCGGCGTCAGGGGATCTCAGAGGCCGACGTCATCTGGGACCTCGCCGGCAAGAAGCGCAAGCGCACAGCGGCCTAGTAGTTGTAGAACCCGGCGCCCGTCTTGCGACCCAGCTTGCCCTCGCCGATCAGCTCCTCGATCAGCCCCGGCGCCCGGTAGCGGTCCTCGCCCGTGTCGTCGAACAGGCTTTGGCCGATGGCGGCGGCCACGTCGAGCCCGACGAAGTCGAGCAGCCGGAGTGGGCCCATGGGGTGCCCGGCGCCGAGTTGCATGCAGGCGTCGACGTCGGCAGCGGGCATCCCGGTCCTCTCCATGACGCGCACGGCGTCGAAGAGGTAGGGAAACAGAAGCCGGTTGACGACAAAGCCGGGTTGGTCCGGGGCCTCCACCGGGGTCTTGGAGAGCGCGGCGCACCATGCGCGTGCGCGGTCGGCGGCACCGTCGCGCATCGCGTCCGGCAGGCAGAGCTCGATCAGCTCCATCCGCGGGACCGGGTTGAAGACGTGCAGGCCGAAGACCCGGTCCGCGTGCCCGCTGCGTTCCCCGAGCTCGCGCAGGGAGAGGGAGGAGGTGGTGCTGGCGAGGTCCGCGTCGCCGATCTCGCCGAGGGTGCCGAGGAGCTCCCTCTTCACGTCCAGGTCCTCCTTCACCGACTCGACGATGAGGTCGCACTCGGCGAGGTCATCGATCCTCGTCGTCACCCGGATCATGCGGGGTGTGGCGCCGTCGACCTTGGCGCACTCCGCTTCGGCTCGCTCCTCCGCCCGCCAGGCCGAGACGTCGCTGCGGGCCCAGAGGCGAACCTCGCCGAGCGCGCTGGCGCACGCGGCGATGCCACACGCGATCGCGCCGCTGCCGGCGATCCCTGGCCGCTCGTATCCCTCTGAGCCGCTCACCCCGGCCGGTTACTATCACGCACAGGTGGCGCCGGAGCCCCGGACCATCGCAAGAACGCCTCCATCGGCGTCTCGGGCGCCCTACCCTGAGAGGTGGAGTGGAAGAGCGCGCGCACAGAATGAGGCCCGTCTTCGGGGCTGCGGCCGGGCTGGTGGTGGCGATGATGGTGGTGGGGGCGTTCTCGATGTGGACCGTGATCCCGTTCGGGTGGATCTGGATCGGCTCCAAGCTCTCCCACACCCAGCAGCCCTCGGGCGGCCCCTACATGGTCGTGTTCGCGGGCATCGTCATCTCGATCTGCACGATGGCGTGGATCCTGTCCCGCCTGAACGGCATCTACGTGCGCATCACCGGGAGCACCAACCTCCCCCAGCGCTACCTGCCGGCCTGGAAGAAGAGTTTGAGCGACGAGCGCGGAAGCCCATACGGGCCGTCGGTGCTGGAGGCCGTCATCCTCACCTCGGTCCTGCTCGCCGGCGTGGCGATGGCGGTCTGGTTCTTCATCGCCGCCGGCTCGCCCATCCCCTCCCAGTGACCGCTCAGACGTAGACCTCCGCCCAGATGTCCCTGCGCGGGGCCTCCTGGACGCCCCAGCGATCGGCGAGCTTGTCGAGCAGGAACTCGCCCCACTCGGCAAGGGGCTCGGGGGCAACCCCGTTCTGATGGCTCGACGCCGAGGTCGGCGCCGTCGCCTCCATGCGAATGGCGTCCTTGCGCAGCTGAATGGTGAGGCCAACCGGCCCGCCCGCCCAGCTCGGCTCCCTGCCGACGATCTGTGCGATCAGCTCACTCGCCAAGAGCGCACAGCTCCGGCGCGAGCCCTCCCCGTACTCGCCCAGCAGTGATTGGACGTCCGCCGTGACCGACTTCATGCTTCGCGAAGGATCCACCCGAACATGGTGAGTTACCACCAAGCCCCCCATCGACGGAGTGCTACCCGACATTTCTTGGCCTCCTGCGTGACCCGTCTCGCACCCGGCGGGGGCGGTCCGGTTCACATCGAAGTTCAGGCCGCCCCTCGAACGGGCACGTTTCGTCGCGCAACACCGCGTAGCGGTCGGTCTTCCAGCCAGACTACGCTCATCCGCCCTCCCGCGAGCCGGTGGGACAAAAGCCGGCTCACCCTGGTTGACTCGCCAGTCAACTCATCAAGTATCTTCATCGCCAACCAACTAAACCGGAGGGTGATCGCAGATGGGTAGCAACGGGAAGTTCCAAGGCCGCGAGGTGGTAATCGTCGAGGCGGCCCGTACCCCGATCGGCCGGGGTCACGAGGAGAAGGGCTACTACAAGGACGTTCACCCATCCACGCTGCTCGCGAGGTCCTTCAAGGAGGTCATCGATCGCGCCGGCATCGAGCCCGCCGTGGTCGAGGACGTCGTCACCGGCTGCGTCCAGCAGTTCGGCGAGCAGGGGCTCAACATCGGGCGCAACGCCTGGCTCGAGGCCGGGCTGCCGATCGAGACTCCGGCCACGACGATCGACCGCCAGTGCGGCTCCGCCCAGCAGGCCGTCAACTTTGCGGCCGCGCTGGTCGCCTCCGGCGTTCACGACGCAGCCATCGGCGGCGGCGTCGAGCACATGGGCCACATCTCCTTCGCGGACAGCATGTCCGTCCAGCAGGAGCACGGCTTCGCCTTCTCTCCCGAGCTGATGGAGCGCTACCAGCTCGTCCCCCAGGGGATCTCGGCGGAGATGATCGCCGACAAGTGGGAGATCCCACGCTCGGAGCTCGACGAGATCGGCCTGCGGTCCCACCAGCTCGCCGCGAAGGCGACCGAGGAGGGCCGCTTCGAGCGCGAGACGATTCCCTTTGCCGTCAACGGCGACACCTACGTCACCGACCAGGGCATCCGCCCCGACACGTCCCTCGAGAAGCTCTCCCAGCTGAAGCCGGCCTTCAAGGAGGACGGCAAGATCACCGCCGGCAACTCGTCCCAGATCTCCGACGGCGCGGCAGCCGTCCTGGTGATGACGCGCGAGAAGGCCGACGAGCTGGGCCTGAAGCCGCGCGCGAGGATCGTCGACCAGACGACGGTCGGCGTGGACCCCGTGATCATGCTCACCGGCCCGATCCCGGCGACTCAGAAGCTCCTCGAGCGCAACGGTATGCAGATCGACGACATCGACCTGATCGAGATCAACGAGGCCTTCGCCTCGGTCGTCGCCGCCTGGCGCCGCGAGCTCGAGCCCGACATGGACCGGGTCAACGTGAACGGCGGCGCGATCGCGCTCGGGCATCCGCTCGGGTCGACCGGAGCCCGCCTGATCACCACCCTCCTGCACGAGCTCGAGCGCTCGGACAAGGAGACGGGCCTGGTGACGATGTGCTGCGGCGGCGGCCTCGGCACCGGCACCATCATTCAGAGGGTCTGACTCTCTAAGCGGCATCACGAATCGCCGTCCGCCCGTCGTTAGGTTGGGAGGATGAGTCCGCGCGTGACGAAGGCCGACGAGCACCTGCGCCGGGTCGATCACGTGATGCGCGGCCTGATCGACGAGCGAGGGCCGATCCACCCCGAGCGCGACCGGCGCGGCAGCCGACCCGACCCCTACGAGGCGATCGCGCGCGCGATCGTCGGCCAGCAGCTGTCCACCAAGGCGGCGCGCTCGATCTGGGAGCGGCTCCTGGACACCCTCGGCGGGAGACTGCCTCCGCCTTCCGAGGTGCTTGAGGTGGATCCGGAGACGCTGAGGGGCGCGGGGCTGTCCCGTGCCAAGGCGGCGTTTCTACTGGACCTTGCCGAGCGCATCGACGACGGGCGGCTCGCGATCGAGGACCTTGGTGAACTCAACGACGAGGACGTGATCGCCGCCCTGACCGAAGTCAAGGGCGTCGGGCCGTGGACGGCCGAGATGTTCCTGATCTTCCACCTCGGGCGCCCGGATGTCCTGTCGACAGGCGACCTCGGTATCCGCCGCGCCGCTCAGATCGCGTACGGCCTCGACGAACTACCCGGGCCGGACGACCTCGAGCGCATCGCCGAGCCATGGCGTCCCCATCGCACGCTCGGGTGCCTCTATCTGTGGCGCTCGCTCGACAACGCTCCCGTGTAGACGAGCTTTTCCGGGCTCGCCGTTCGGGTAACAGGCGGCGCAATGCAATCAACGAAGGAGACATCAAGCATGCGACCACGACTCGTCGCGCCCTGGGAGGGCTGATCGCCACCTTCATCCTTGCCGGATGCGGCGGCTCGTCCTCGTCCTCGTCGACCTCCGGAGAGGCGTTGTCAAAGAGCGAGTTCCTCGCCCAGGGCAACGCGATCTGCGCGAAGGGGGGAGAGGAGATCCAGGCGGCCCGGCAAGAAGGTGTTCACCAGCAGCAAGGCGCCGAGCCAGGCCACTCAGGAGAAGTTCGCGACGGACACGATCATCCCGAACGTCCAGCAGCAGATCGACGGCATCGAGGCTCTGACGCCCCCATCGGGGGACGAGAGCCAGGTGAAGGCGATCACCGACGCTGCGCAGTCGGCGCTCGACAAGGCCAAGTCCGATCCGAGCCTGCTCACGGATCAGGGCAATGGCGCCGATCCGTTCGCACAGGCGAACAAGCTGGCGGACGCCTATGGCCTCGACAAGTGCGGCAGCGGCAGCGGCTGATCGCACGCTCGCACCGAGCCGGCACGCGAAGGGCGCCCTTGCGCGCCCTTCGCCCGTTCGGGGACGGATAGGCTCGCCGCCGATGGCCACCTCCGCCCTCGACCGCATCTCGATCGCGGCAATCGCCGACACGGCCCAGGATCTCGCGGAACAGGCCCGCGTGGCCGATGCCACGGGCATCGACTGCGTGTGGACGCCCGAGCTCTTTCGCAGCTCGGTGACCCAGGCGACCTGGATCGCGGCCGCGACCGAGCGGGTCGGCGTGGGGACCGGGATAGCGTGGGCGTTCACCCGTAGCCCGTTCATCCTCGCGGTCACCGCCCTGGACATAGACGAGATGTCGGGCGGGCGCTTTCGGCTGGGCCTGGGGGCGGGCGTGAAGCGCCTGAACGAGACCTGGCACGGCGTCGACTACGGCCGGCCCGCGCCGCACCTCCGCGAGACGATCGAGGCGGTCAGGCTGATCATGCAGAAGGCACCGACGGGCGGGCCGATCCGCTACGAGGGCTCCTACCACGACATCGACATCAAGGGCTGGGTCCGCCCGCACGCGCCCGTTCGCGAGACGGTGCCGATCTACACCGCGGCCGTGCGCGAGGGCATGGCGCGGATGGCCGGCGACGTGGCCGACGGGCTCATCGGCCACCCGATGTGCTCGCTCCGCTGGCTCGACGAGGTGCTGGTTGCCAACTTCGAGGCCGGGCTTGGGCGCTCGGGGCGCTCGCGCTCGGACTTCGACTTTATCCCGACCGTCTGCTGCGCGATCTCCGACGACGAGAAGGCGGCATACGAGGCCTGCCGGCGCACGATCTGCTTTTACGCGACCGTCCGAACCTATGCGCCGCTCTGGGAGATGCACGGGTTCGGCGATGCCGCGGTCCAGGTCGGCGACGCGTTCCGGTCCGGCGACCTCGCCGGGATGCCGGCCCTGGTGCCGGACGAGATGGTCGACGCGTACTGCGCGGCGGGGCCGGCGGACAGGGTGCGAGCCCGCGTCGAGGAGGTGGGCGAGCGGGGCGACGGCGTGTTCCTGACGCCGCCGACCTATTTCATCCCTCCCGAGGAGCTGGCCGCCTACCAGCAGCGGATCGTCGAGGAGTTCGCCCCAGGACCTGGATGAACTTCACACCGGGGACCGGGGCGGCCGGCCCCTAGTGGGGAAGGGGGGCTGACGAGATCTGCGCTGGTCAGCTGGTGATGGGTTCGTCGGCGAGCCTGCCGCCGACGAACTGCACCATCCCGGCGAGCCGCTGGCGGACGTTGAGGAAACCGCGTTCGGCGAGCGCGTGGACGATCTCGTCTGATTCGAACACGCGCATGCCGCTGGCCCGCTCCATCACGGGCTTCAGTGGCCGCAGCGTGACCTTGCGACGAACGGAAGTCATGAGCGCGATGCGACCGCCGTGCTTCAGCACCCGCCTCATCTCGTCCAGCCCGCCGAACGGGTCGGCGAAGAGGTGGAGCGCGGCGAAACAGCAGACGCCATCAAAGCTCGCGTCGCCAAACGGGAGCCGGTTGGCGTCGCCGCGGACCAGCGCGAGATTGGCAAGGCCGGATGAGCGCTGGTCGGCGACGCCCCGGGTGAGCATGGTCCGCGAGGCGTCGATCCCGACCACGAGGCCGTCCTCGCCGACCGCCTTCGCGAACTCGCGCGAGAAGTTGCCCGGTCCGCACGCGACGTCGAGGACCGTGTCGCCAGGGCTGAGGCCGAGTAGCAGCCTCGCGATGCGCACCTCCTCGGTCATGCCGGGGCCCGTGACGCCCTTCGCGACGCGCGCAAGGGCGGGCCGCCAGTAGCGCTCGTAGATCGCGGGCACGAAGCTCGTCGTCATCAGGTCCTGCGTCGTGCCGGTCGACTCCAGGTCCTCTGGAAGAAGGTCCAGGTAGCCGTGCTCGGTCGCTCCGGGGCGGTCGGCCTCGGCGGCCGCCTCCGTGGTGAGGAGCTCCCGCGCTCTCTGGAGCCCCTGGGGCTCCGGAGCCTTGACCTCGGCCATCAGTGGGCGGCCGGGGCTCCCGGGCCGACGCCTCGCGGGTCACCCGAGTGCTGGGCGAGGTCCTCGAGGCGCGCGATGTGCCGCTCGCCCTCGACCCGTACTGGATCGCCCTCG
>DASQCL010000273.1:0-2736 GCA_035634715.1 Solirubrobacterales bacterium | reverse complement strand
CGGCTCCGCGGTGGTCACGCGTCGAGAGAACCGCCGAAGACAGGTTCGGTACTCCCAGGCGAAGCCTCCCTGCTCACACTGACCGAAGGCCACTCCATCACCCATCCATCCCTCGGCACAGATCCGGGCCCCTGATGAAGTCCATTCCCATTCGACAAGCACACAACAGGCAGCTCCCATGCTGCCTTTTCTCGTTTCGAGAATCTGAAAACGAGAAACACGAAAAACAACTCGTCGAAAGACAGCTACCCGGTGCGCCCAAACCACCAGCCCCGGGAGCCAGAACCGGGTTCGCTGTCCACACCATCATCACGCTTCGCGTCATCGCGGGGCACAGAGGCACCCGCGCCACATCTTTGGTACGAACCTCACCCAGTCGGCTTCAGCCGACTTCCGTCGCTGAGACGGCGATTTCAATTCCCGGCGGACCCGGCCAAAAGGAACGGAGGGCGGAGTGAACCCCACCCTCCGTTTTCGACTGCTCGCCTCAGGTCAGATCAGCTTCTGTTCGGTCAGGAAGTCCTTGGCTACTGTGGCTGGCTCGGCTTTTTCGTCGCCGACGACCCGGGCGTTCATGGCGGTCATCTTTTCCGTCGTCAGGACCGGGGCGAGGGCGTTGAGGGCTGGGGCGAGGTCGGCGTTGGCGTCGAGCGCCTCTTGCCGCACGACCGGGGCGACGTGGTATGGGGGCCAGAGGCCCTTGTCGTCCTCGAGCACGACCAGGTCGTTGATCGCGATCTCGGCGTCGGTGCTGAAGGCGAGGACGACGTTGGCATCGCCGTCGAGGAAGGCCTGGTACTTGATGCCGGGGGCGACGCCGTTGACGGTGGCGTTGAAGTCGCCGTAGGTCGCCTTGAGCCCCTTGAGGCCGTCGTCCCGCTCCTCGAAGTCGGAGGGCGCGGAGATGGTGATGTCCACCGACGAGGCCAGGGCGACGAGCTGCGAGATGGTCGTGACGTTGTTCTCCTCCGAGAACTTGCGGGTCACGGCCAGGGCCTGGGAGTCGTTCATCGGGGTCTGATCGAGCCAGACGAGGTTGAACTGCTCCTTGTACTGGGCCTTGACGTACTGGTAGACCGCCTCGACCGCGCCGCCGGCCTCAGGGGTCGCGCCGGCCATCGGGCTGGCTCCGGCTGCGGGCGTGGCGGCGGGGACATCGGCCAGGGTCTTGCCGAGGACGACGAGCAGGCCGGTGCCGGTGTACTCGGGGTAGACATCGAGGTCGCCGTTCTTGAGCGCTTCCTGGGCGACGGCTGTGCCGCCGAGGTTCAGCTTGCGCTCGACGGTCAGCCCGGCGTGCTCCAGCAGCAGGGCGTACATCTCGCCGATGATGATCGACTCCGGGAAGTCCTTGGAGCCGACGCGGACCGCCTGGCCCTGGGCTTCGGCCAGTGGGGCGAGCGAGAGGCCCGCTCCGAGGACCGGCGCGGCGGCGAACCCCTTGATGATCGTGCGACGTGTGACCATGCAACCCTTCCTTACGAATCTGTGCGGCCGCGCCACCCGGATGTGGCTACGGCGCGGCGGGCGGCGTGACAAGACGCTCCACACCCGCCAGTGACGCCTCTGCGAACAGCGCCAGAAACGCGATCGGGATGGCGCCGACGAAGAGCAGGCTGTAATCGAGCAGCGTCAACCCGCTCGTGATGAACCGGCCGAGACTGCCGACGCCGACGAATGCGGCCAGCGTGGCGCTGGCGATGACCTCGACGGCGGCGGTCCGAACCCCGGCAATGATGACGGGCAGGGCGAGCGGGAGTTGGACCTTGCGCAACACTTGAAGCTCGCTCATGCCCAGACCGCGGGCGTTTTCGAGCACCGCGGGCGACACGGATCTCAGCCCGGCGTCGGTATTGATGATCAGGGGCGGCCCGGCCAGGAGGATGAGGGCGATCAGGGCGAGGACGAAGGCGCGGGGCCAGAAGGGGAGCAGACCGCCGATCTCCTTCCGGTAGGGATAGAGCAGGAAGAGGACCGAGATGCTGGGCACGACGCGGGCGGCGGCGATCAGGCCGATCAGGGAGGGGCCGATGCGGCGGCTGCGGGCGGCGAGGATGCCGAGCGGGACGAAGAGGAGGATGGCGATGACCAGGGAGTAGAGGCTGAGCTCGATGTGCGTGCGCAGGGCCTCCCGGAAGCGGTCGGGGTTGTCCTGGATGTATTGGAGGCTTTCCCGGAGCAGATCCATGTTGGCCAGAATCTCCCGTCGCGCCGCGGAAACGCAAAAGCAGACGATACCACCCTGTGCAACCGAGCGGGTGGGCTGAGCGAACAAGTGTGCGGGTTGGGGCGGACAGAATCGGTCCTGATTAGGGGACAGAGGGCAGGGATCAGGGGGTCAGGGATCAGGGGTCAGGAATGGGAAAACCGCCGGGAACGCGACTTCCCGGCGGTTTGGAGTGATGGTGCGGGCGGGCTGGCGCCCGCTGGGTTAGCGGTAGGTGAGGATGTGGCTGTTGCCGCCGGGGATGCCGAGGGTTGGGGCGTCGAGGCGCGGCGAGCGGATCTCGGCCCGGGGCTCGGTGGTCCGTGGGCGGCGGGTCGGGAGGTTGATGCTGATGGATCCGAGGATTCCGTCGAGTTGGAAGAGCTTGCGAAGGTCGAGGGTTGGGCGAAGGGCGATCATGGTTGGCTCCTGTGGGTCGGCAGTCTGCGTCTCTGCCGTTTGCGATTCCTCTGTACAGGTTCCATGGTGCCGTCCGGCGCGGGCGGGCACATCGACCGGGTGAGGTATCC
>DASQCL010000272.1:0-6413 GCA_035634715.1 Solirubrobacterales bacterium | reverse complement strand
CAACGTCAGTGGATCGCACGCAGCTTGGGGTTTAGACTGTGTGGGTCCACTCAGGGCGGAAGGAGAGGCTTCATGCTCGAGGAACTGCTTGAGATCGAGCGAGTCCCCGGTTCAGTCGATGAGCCGGTTCGGGCACCCGAGTCCGCCTCCATCGAGGCCCCAGCAGGGCCCGCCGCCGATCGGCTGGCACGCCACGAGCTTCGTCGTCAGATCGCCGTGCTGGAGAAGCGCCTGGGCGAGCTCTTCGCCTCGGCGTTCCCGCGCTCCGGCATCGAGTGGGGCGTGCCCGCCGTCGGCGGCCCGCGGGTGTTGGGCGTCGAGGAGCTGGAGCGCGTCCGTGACGCGCTCCACGTCCGGCTACGAGACGCGGAAGCCGAGCTCGCCCGCCAGGGCGAGCTCGAGGAGGCCAATCGCGGCCTGCTCGAGTCGATGATCGCCGAGCCCGAGCGCTACCGGTGGGTCCGCGTGGCGGCCGAGGACGTCGGCGAGCGTCCCTGCCAGCACTGGCATTCCCGTCCGCGGTGGGGCATCCTCGGGATGCTCCTCGGATGGTGGCGCGTCAAGCACTCCTCCGGTTGTCCGTTAGCCACGGGGCTTGCGGCCCCCGTCCTCGCTAGGTGAGCTCCAGAAAGCGGCGGAAGCGCCGCCCTCGCAAGCCGCCGCCGCAGCCCGCTGACAGCGCCGCGAGCGAGCCAGCCGTGCCCAGGGAGCCGTCGCTTCCGGCGCGCAGGCGGCGCGCGGCGAACCTCGATGAGCGCCCCCCTGCGCCCTGGGGCAACGTGCCGTTGGTCGAGTTCGTCGTCCTGGCGGGCATCGTCGCGCTGGTCGTCGGCTTCATCGCCGGCGGGCGAACCGGGACGGTGCTGATCGCCGGCGGGGCGATCCTCTGCTCGCTCGCAGGCCTCGAGCTCGCGATCCGCGAGCACTTCGGCGGGTTCCGCTCCCACACCTTCGTGCTCGCGGGGGCCGTGGCAGTCGCCGTGATGGCGGGCCTCTACTTCCTGGCGCCGTCGCTCTGGCTGCCGATCGCTCTGGCGATCTCGCTGGTCGGTTTCGTGACGACGGCGGTGTTCCTGGCCCGAGTCTTCCAGCGTCGCTCGGGCCGCGCGTTCAAGCTCCGCTGACGACTGAGCCGCGCGCCGCCCCGAGGCTATCCGTGCCGGGCGCGCGGCTCAGCTACAGCGATGACTTAACGCCGGCGGACCGTCTTCGCCGTGAGTTCGGCCGCCAGGACGTTCCGCTGGCGGTCGGTCAGCCTGCCCAGCTCGCGGTTCTCGTTCAGCGCGAGCGAGGTGAGGAACTTCCGGACGCGGGTGCGACCCCACCGACGCTGGCTTCGCAGGAGCTCGCCGACGCTCATCGTCTCGACCTGCCAGGGACAGTCCCGGACTACCTCGGTGACGTCGATCTGGTTGGCGAGAATGGCGCGCTTCAGTGACGCGCGGGCAAGGCGAACGCGGTTCGCGTGGGCCAGGGCCTGCATGTGCTGTGGCGGTGCAGGGGCGACCGTCGAGGCAGCGGACATTTCACTCCTCCTCTGAGTGGTTATAGAGAGGCTTTACCGGGGATGACGCCGAACGCTCCCCCCTCCGTTCTTCGAGGCCCTGGGGGTGGTCGGAACGAAAAGCTTCTTGTCTTGTCCGTTCCGGCCGCTCCCTGCCCCGGGGTGACGTCCGGCGTGCGTGGCAACCTAGGTGAGGCGGGCGCCGACCGTCAACTCGCGCCCCCGACTCCGCTACCAAGTCGTTCGCTAAGAGCAACCTTTTCTTGCGCGGATTCGGCTTGTCCGAAACTGGACAAGCCGAAACTACCCATCGCGGGGGAGTTCTGGGAACTCCGCGGTGACCTTGGCGAAGATCTCGAGCGCCCGATCCAGATGGCTTCGCTCATGTGTCGCCATCAAACTGGTCCGGAGAAGCGCGCCGCCCGGCGGGACGGCGGGGTGGAGGGCGACGTTGGTGTAGACGCCGGCGTCGAACAGCGCCTTCCACAGAAGCACCGCCTGCCAGTCCTCGCCGACGACGACCGGGACGACCGGGGTGGTCGCCTCGGAACCGTCCGGTAGCCGGCCCGGATCGACGACCCGCAGCCCGAGGTCGGCGAACCCGCGCCGCAGGTAGCTCGCGTTGGCGAGCAGCTTCTCGAAGAGCGGTCCGCCCTCTGCCCTGCAGATCCGCACCGCCTCCAGCGCTGCGCCGACGGCCGCCGGCACCGCGGCCGCGGTGAACATGAACGGCCGCGACGCGATCTTCAGGAACTCGACGACGTCGGCGGGCCCCGCGATGAAGCCGCCGCAGGAGGCGAGGCTCTTGGAGAAGGTGCCCATGCGAAGGTCGACCCGGTCGGCGACCCCGTACAGCTCGCAGGAGCCTGCGCCGGTCGCGCCCAGGACTCCGACCGCATGGGCCTCGTCAACCATCAGCCGGACCCCATAGCGCTCGGTCAACTCGAGCACGTCGGGAACCGGGCAGAGGTCGCCCTCCATCGAGAAGACGCCGTCAACCACGACCAGGACCCCGCCGCCGTCGTTGACGCCCCGCTCGAGCATCCGCTCGAGCTTGTCCATCTGGTTGTGGCGGAACGGGCGCAGCTTCGCGCCCGAGAGGCGGCAGCCGTCGAGGATCGAGGCGTGGTCGCCGGAGTCGCAGATAACGGTGTCGCCGGGGCCGAGGATCGTCCCGATCGTCCCGAGGTTCGCCTGGTAGCCGGTGGTGAACACAAGCGCGTCCTCGGTGCCCATCCAGTCGGCGATCTCCCGCTCGAGCTCGACGTGGAGGGGGATGGTGCCGTTCATGAACCGCGAGCCCGTCAGCGCGGTCCCGTAGTGCTCGAGGGCGTCGCGGGACGCGGCCTTCACGCGAGGGTCGCCGGTCAGGCCCAGGTAGTTGTTGGAGCCGAGCATGATCGTCTGGCGCCCCTCCATCTCGACCACCGGGCCCGCCTGGGACTCGATCAGGCGGAAGTAGGGGAGGAGGTCGGCCTCCTTCGCCGCTTCGAGCTGCTCCTTGCGCTCGTGCGTCCGCGCGCGCTCGAAGACGTCGACGGGCGCGCGAGTCGTCTCTGCCATGGGCGAGAGTCTAGGTCCCAGGAGGTCGTTCTCCGCTCCGACCGAATACGGTGCCGCCCATGCCGAGCGTGACGGTGCGGCCGGTGAGCGGGAAGCGGGACCTCAACGAGTTCATCCGGGTGCCGTTTCGCCTCCACGGGGGCACGCCATGGGTGCCGCCGCTGATCATGGAGCGCAAGGAGTTCCTTGATCGGGAGAAGAACCCGTTTTTCGACCACGCGGAGGCCGAGTACTTCCTGGCCGAGCGGGACGGCGAGCCGGTGGGGCGGATCACCGCGCACGTCGACGAGCGCTGGACCCAGTTCCAGGGCGGCAACGACGGGATGTTCGGGTTCTTCGAGTCGGAGAACGACCCGGAGACCGCAACGGCACTCGTGGAGGCCGCGACCGGCTGGCTGCGGGCGCGTGGGCGGGAGCGGATGCTCGGCCCGATGGACTTCACCACCAACGACGAGTGCGGGATCCTGATCGAGGGCTACGGGGCCCCTCCGCTGGTGCTGGAGCCGTGGCACCCGCCGTACTACCGCGAGCTCCTGGAGGCGCTGGGCATGACCAAGTCCATGGACCTCCTGATGTGGGAGCTCTATCTCGGCACGCTGAAGCAGGGCGACCGCTTCCACGACTTCATCCACGAGGCGGCCCAGAAGTCGGAGTCCGAACACGGCGTGACCGTGCGCCAGATGCGAAAGAACGACCTCGAGGCGGAGGTCACCCGATTCATGGAGGTC
The DNA here is from genome assembly GCA_035634715.1 of Solirubrobacterales bacterium. GTDB lineage: Bacteria > Actinomycetota > Thermoleophilia > Solirubrobacterales > 70-9 > AC-56. Next base: position 2,618 of record DASQCL010000272.1, on the reverse strand, counting down.
TACAACGAGGCCTGGGGTCCCAACTGGGGCTTCGTCCCGATCACCGAGGAGGAGGTGGCCTTTCAGGCCAAGAACCTGAAGCCGATCCTCGACGAGAACTGGGCGATGATCGCCGAGCGGGAGGGAGAGGTCGTCGGCGCCGCGCTCACCCTCCCGGACATCAACCAGGTGCTAGCGAAGATGAACGGGCGCGTGCTTCCGTTCGGCTGGTGGCACTTCCTCACGGGGCGCCGCAAGATCAACCAGGTGCGCGTGTTCGCGCTGGGGGTGAAACCGGAGTACCAGCACTTCGGGGTGGCGGCCGCCCTGTACGTCAGGCATGTGGAGACGGCCGCCCGGGTCCGCCAGAAGGGCGGCGAGATGGGCTGGATCCTCGAGGTCAACGAGCCCATGAACCGGGCGATGGAGGGAATGGGCGGCAAGGTCGTCAAGCGCTATCGGCTCTACGAGCTGCCGCTCTCCGGATAGGGCTTCCGCAAAGTGCGGGAAGGGCTTGGAGCGGATCCGTGCCCGGCCGCTGACCTCTGGGGCCACCGTTAGACTGGCCCGGCCAGTGGGCGCCAGCTCATGAAAGGGGAGTTCGTTTTGGCGGCGCGCGAGGAGGTAATCGAGGTGGAAGAGGTCGTTCTGGAAGCGGAGGCGGTCGAGGAGCCGCACCCGGATGACACGCAGGAGCTTCCGCAGCCGAGCCGTCTTCCGGAGCCTTCGCGCCGGGTCGACGTGGAAGCTTGGCGCGGCGAGGTGAGGACGGCGGCGATTGCGGCCGCCGGAGGCCTCGTCGCCGGCGCGGCGACCGTCGCGGCGGTGCGCGCCGTGCGCTCCGTGGGCCAGACGAAGCGCCAGCGCGGGCGCGGCATCCTGGGCAGGCGCACGGAGGCGACGAACATCGTCGCCAGCCGCTCCTTCCTCGTGGACGTCCACATCCTCGGCAACGGCCGGTAGCCGTCGTGGCGGCAAAGGCTGCCGGCGGCTCCCGCCGGGCGCCGGCCTGCCTGGACGTCGAGATCAGCCCTCCGTGGCCGTACCGGTTGCCGGCTGGCGGTGGCGGCGACGCGGTGATGCGGGTCCGCGGCGGGATCGTGACCCGGCTGCTCCACGTGGAGGGCCGCCCGGCGGTCGTGCGCGCCGCCCAGCGGCGCGACGGCACCGTGCTGATGCGGGCGGAGGCGGACTCCGAGGAGGATCGCGAGCGCGCGATCGAGCGGATGCGCTTCGCGCTCGGGGTCGACGACGACTACCGCGAGGTCTACGAGACCTTTCGCTCCGATCGGCTCTTCGGATCGGCGATCCGCCAGAAGCCGTGGCACCGGCCGCGCCGGCGGCCGTGGGCCTGGGAGGCGCTGGCCTGGTCGATCACCAAGCAGCTGATCGAGTCCGGGCGCGCGGCCGCGATCCAGCGCCGGATGGTGTTCCGGTGGGGCGTCACCCACGAGGACGCCGACGGCCTCACGCTTAGGGACGTCCCTTCGTCGGAGCTGATCGCCGGGCGGGCGCCGGCCGAGCTCGCGGCGAGGGACCTGTCCGCCGCGCGCGCCCTCGCCATGATTCGCGTCGCGCGCGAGGTCGCCGACGGCCGGGTGGATCCGGCCGACACCGCAGACGATCACCGGCTGCTGCGGATCCGGGAGATCGGCCCGTGGACGATCCAGTGCCTGGGCCTCTACGGCCGCGGCGAGCCCGACTCTCTGCCGGCGGGCGACCTGGGCTACATCAAGCTCGTCGGCCGCCTGGCCGGCCTCGGCCGCCGCGCCACGATCGAGGAGGTGGAGGAGTTCTTCCGGCCGTATGAGCCGTTCCGCGGCCTCGCCGGCGACTTCATGCTGTTCGCGCACCACAAGGCGATCGCGCAGGGGCCACCGTTGCGGATGGCGGCCTGAGCAATTGCTCAAGCCGCCGTGGTCACTACAAGCAGGACCCGAGGCACTCCTACCTCTCTGAGACGACGTTCGCGAAGGTCAGGCGGGCGCGGATCCGATTGAGCATGGGTTCCCCTGTCGTCGGCTTGTCTTGGCCGACTGTACCGCTCTCGGTTAGGGCTGCTGGGTTCCCGGGAGCAGGTCGTTCGTCAGCACGTCGTCGGTCGGCGGCAGCGCCTTGATCTCGCCGTTGTCGGCGAAGAACTGGGCGAACTTCTTCCACTGATTCGGGTCCATGTAGCCGTAGTGCTTCGCGCCCTTCTGCGCCAGGAGGGGGAGGGTCTTGTTCATCTCGGCCCTGGTGGTCTTCGGGTCGAGGCCCTTGCCCGCCTCGAGGATGTCCTTGGTCGCGCCGGCCGGGTCGGCGACCGCGGCCTCCGTGCCGCGCTGCAGCGCGTCCAGGAAGAGGCGGATGTTCTGCGACTCGGAGTCCAGGGTGTCCGAGTTCGCGACGAGGACCAGCTCGTTGTAGGTCGGGATCCCGAGCTTGTTCACCGGCCTCACGGTCGGGTCCCTGCCCTGCTGTTGCAGGGCAACTCCCTCGACGTTGAGGAAGCCGCCGAGCATCGCCTGGGCACGGCCGCCGATGAGCGCGGGCAGCAGGCCCTGCTGGACGTCGACGGTGGTGACGTCGTTCGTGGTTAGGCCGGCCTTGTCGAGGATCGTCTTCAGGTAGGCCTGCTGATAGGGGATGCCCGCGGT
>DASQCL010000271.1:0-2085 GCA_035634715.1 Solirubrobacterales bacterium | reverse complement strand
TTCGACAAGCGTGGCACCGGGATGTCGGACCCGGTGAGCGGCGCACCCACTCTGGAGACGCGGATGGACGATGTGCGGGCCGTCATGGACGCGGTCGGGTCGCGCCGCGCGGCCCTCTTCGGGTTGTCCGAAGGGGCGGCGATGGCGGTGCTCTTCGCCGCGACCTACCCGAAGCGAACCGCTGCACTGGTCCTGCGGAGCGCTTGGGCGCGGACGCTGTGGGCGCCGGACTACCCCTGGGGCCTCACCGAGGACGCGCATGAGCGCCGCGTTGCCGACCAGCTTCGAATCTACGGATCTCGCGCGGAGGCGCTCAAGGCCACGAACCAGCTCGGCGAGTTCTCGGCGGAGGAGGCCGACGCATTCCTCGACTATCTGCGCTACGGCGCGAGCCCGGGAATGCTCGAGGCGCTCCTGCGGATGAACAAGGAGCTCGACATCCGCCACGTCCTGCCGCTCGTCCGGGTGCCGACGCTCGTTCTGCACGGCGCCGAGGACCGGCTCGTACCGGTCGAGGCGGGCAGATACCTCGCTGACCGGATTCCGGGCGCCCGATTCGTCGTCCAGGAGGGCATCGGGCACCTCGCACTGAGCGGCGCCGACCGCGTGGGCGAGGCCACGGACAGCTTCCTTCGGGAGCTCTGGGAGTCCGGCGGCTGGGACGAGGTGGAGACCGACCGTGTCCTCGCCACCGTCCTTTTCACCGACATCGACGACTCGACCGGAAAGGCAGCCGAGCTTGGCGACCGCGCCTGGCGTGAACTCTTGCGGCGCCATCAGGGAGTGGTCCGGCGTGAGCTCGCGCGCCATCGCGGGCGTGAGGTGGACACCGCTGGGGACGGGTTCTTCGCCACGTTCGATGGCCCTGCTCGCGCTATCCGGTGCGCTTGCGCGATCGTCGAGGCCATGGGCGAGCTCGACCTCGAGATCCGCGCGGGCCTTCACACCGGCGAGTGCGAGGTGGTGGACGGCAAGGTGGTCGGGATCGCCGTCCACACCGGCGCCCGAGTCGCATCTCACGCCGAGGCGGGCGAGGTCGTCGTCTCCTCCACTGTCCACGACCTCGTCGCCGGCTCCGGGATCGAGTTCTCCGATCGAGGCACCCACGAGCTCAAGGGCATCCCGGGTGAGTGGCGCCTGTACGCGGTGGACCCGGCCTCGGGAGCCTGACTCCCGCCGTACCGCGAATGTTTACCGTCGGAGTCAGCGCGTACGGCCGCGCCGGCGGTGGCTTAACGGGCGGGCACGAGGCGGAGTAGGCTCAACCCAGCATCGTGGCCTCGTTTCAGAGATCACTGCTCGGCTATCGTCGCCGTGATGTCGACGTAGCGCTGGCTGCACGCGACCGTGAGATCAAGGCGCTCAACGACTGTCTCACGGGGGCAGAGATGGAGCTCGCGGAGGCGGTGGCGGCGCTGGAATCGCGCCGACGAGAGTTGGCTCGGCACTCGGTGCGGATCGCGGAGTTGGATCGGACCGCCACGCTGCTCGCCGAGCGAGTTGTCGAGCGCCAGCGCGAGCTACGGGTCGCGCGTGCCGAGCTGGCCAAGCTGGAAATTCACCGCCGGTCGACCCGCGCGGAAGTCAGCCGGTCGGATCTAGGCTCGCGCGAAGGCGGTACAGCGGGGGCAAAGCCCGTGACGGGTGGAAATGGCATCCTGAGTCCGAGTCGCGAGGCGGGCCGCGCTGGCGTGTCCGACCGCCAGAACGGGTAAGCGGCCGCTGTCTATAGGCACTCCGCATCCGGGGCGTGCCTTCCGGCACCGGTCGGTTCGGTCCGCCTGCGGCCTATGTACCGGAGGCACGCCAAAAGCAGAAGCGCGCCAGATCTAGACATTGATCAGTTCATCGCCCGTCGCATCGCCAATCGGAACGCCGAGCTCGTAGTTGAAGCCGCTACTTCCCGCGCCCGGCGGCTTCGAGGGCCTACGCCGGACCGCAAGAGTGAGGAACCCTCACGAAGGCGCTACACGACCACGCGGTCCCGGTCGGGGAGGAAAGGCGGCGGCCCCGAGCCCGCGCACGAGCGCGCCGGTGAGCGCCGCGCCGGCGGTCCCGTCGGGATCGAGGGCCGGGTTGTAGATC
>DASQCL010000270.1:0-7193 GCA_035634715.1 Solirubrobacterales bacterium | reverse complement strand
ACTCGTGAACGAGCAGTACGCGGTCCTCGAGCGCGGGGCCCGAGTCCACGAGAAGCTCGAGCGCCTTGTGATCGAGGGCCGTGGGCTCGATGCCGTCCTCAGCTCGCTCGCGGGCGCCGTCGGAGGAACGGCGATCGTCCAGGATGCCGGCGGCCGTGAGCTCGCCCGGCAGCCCGCAAAGGGCGGCCCGCGCGCGGCGGCGATGAAGGCCCTGGGAGCAGAGATCGCGGCCCGGCAGGCGTCCGGGGCGATCACCGCGTTCGAGCCGCGTCAGGGGTCGCTGGCCGAGCGTGCCCTGGCGGTGCCGGTCTCCGGCCGCCGCGGCGGCTCGCCGGTCGCCTGGCTCGTGGTCATCAGCCAGCAGGGCCGACTCGGGGAGTTCGAGCAGCTGACCGCCAGGCAGGGCGCGATCGTCGTCGGCCTCGAGCTCATGCGCGAGCGTGTCGTCCGGGAGACCGAGCGGCGGCTCGCCGGCGACATCCTGGCGGAGGCGCTGAGTGGCCGCCTCGACGCCGATGAGCTGCGCGGCCGCCTCCGTCCCTTCGGGATCGGCGCCGAGGCGGCGGTGGTCATCTTCGACCTGGAGGACACGGACGCCGGAGAGGGGGCACTCGAGCGGGAGCTGGCCGATGCCGGCATCCCGGCGCTGGTAGCGACGACATCAGCCGGCGGGCGCCCGCTGCTCTGCGCGATGATCGACGGGCGGGCGGGCGACCCCGTGGACGTCGCGGGCACGCTCCGGTCGGCGCTTCTCGCCGCCCATGGACCGGTCCGGGTCGCGGCCAGCCGCCGCACTCCGGTCGGGTCACTTCGCCGCGCCTTCCACGAGGCACGCTGCGCGCTCGAGGCGACCTCACTCGCGGACGGGGACGCCCCCGAGGTCGCGAGCTACGAGGACCTCGGCGCGTTCACCCTCCTGCTCTCACTTCAGGACGACGACGCGCTGCGGCTCTACAGCGACGGCCTGCTGGAGCCGATCGAGCGGACCGAGGGCGAGTACGGCGGCGAGCTCCTGCGATCGCTCGAGGCGTACATCGAGCACAACGGCAACTGGGAGCGCGCGGCGCGCGAGCTCTACTGCCACCGGCACACGCTTCGCTACCGCATCCGGAAGATCGAGGAGCTCACCGGCCGCGACCTCTCGCGCGCGACGGACCGCATCGAGCTCTGGCTGGCCCTGCGCGCGAGGGAGCTCGTGGCATGAGGGTCGCGATCCTTGGAGCCGGCGGCACGATCGCCCCCGCGATCGTCCGCGATCTCGCCGAGTCGGACGAGGCCGAGGAGCTCGTCCTCCTCGACATCGACGAGGCGCGGGCCCAGGCTGTGGCCGATCGCCACGGCGGCTCCAATGCCCGCGCCGCCCGGGTGGACGCGCGCGCCGAGCACGGCGCCGAGGGGTCTCTCGCCTCCGTGCTCGAGGACGCGGACGTCCTCGTCAACTCCGCGAGCTACCGCGTCAACCTCGACGCGATGGCAGCCTGCCTGCGCGCTGGCTCCCACTACATCGACCTCGGTGGCCTCTACTGGATGACCGAGCTGCAGCTCGAGCTCGACGACCAGTTCCGGCGCGAGGGCCTGCTGGCGCTCCTGGGCATGGGCTCGGCTCCGGGCAAGACGAACCTGATGGGGCGGATGGCGGCGGACGAACTCCGCGACCCCGCCGCCCCCGGACGCGGAGCAGAGGAGGCGGCGGGCATTGGTTCTGTCGACGCTATGCACGTCTCGGCCGGCGGGCGGGACCTCGACCCGCCCGACGGGTTCAGCATCCCCTACGCCCTCCAGACCCTGCTCGACGAGCTGACGATGAAACCGGTGGTGCTCAGGGACGGATCGCCGGTCGAGATCAAGCCCATGTCCGATGGCGGTACGGTGGACTTCGGACAGCCGATCGGGGAGGCTGAGACGATCTACACCATCCACTCGGAGATGCGCACGTTCGGACCAAGCTTCGGCTGCCGCGAGGCGAGCTTCCGGCTGGGCCTCAAGGCCGAGCTGCTGGACACGCTCCGCGAGCTGACCTCGGCCTCGGAGGACGAGGTTGGGCGCAAGGCCAAAGAGGCGCTGCCGCCATCGGCATCAACGGTCTCGGTGCACCTGGTCGAGGCGAGCGGCGACGGCCGCGCGGTGCGGGTCCGGGCGGTGACCGAGCCGATGGAGGAGTGGGGGATCGGCGGCGGCGTCGTCTCCACGGCAACGCCGGTGTCCGCGGCGGTGAGGCTGCTCGCCCGCGGGGAGATCTCCGAGCGCGGCGTGCTGCCGCCCGAGAGCTGCGTGGACCCCGCGGCCCTGTTCGCCGAGCTGGAGCCGCGAGGATGTCGGGTCGAGATCCAGGCTCGCGAGGAGGCGAAATCTTGAAGGTAGGCGTCCCCACCGAGATCAAGCCCGACGAGTACAGGGTCGCGCTGACGCCCGTGGGCGCCCGGGAGCTGAACGAGCACGGCCACGACGTGCTGATCGAGAAGGGCGCCGGCGAGGGGAGCGCCATCAGCGATGCCGACTACGAGGCGCAGGGCGCGCGGATCGTCCCGGTCGAGGACGTGTGGGCCCAGGCCGACCTGATCCTCGGCGTCAAGGAGCCCCAGCCGCAGGAGGTCGAGCTCCTTCGCCCGGGCGTGACTCTGTTCACCTACCTGCACCTCGCCCCGGCGCCGGAGCTGACGCGGGGCCTGTGCGAGTCGGGCGCCACCTGCGTCGCCTATGAGACCGTGGAGGACAGCAAGGGCCGGCTACCCCTCCTCGCGCCGATGAGCGAGATCGCGGGCAAGATCGCTACGCAGGCGGGCGCGTTCATGCTCGAGAAGCCGCTCGGCGGCAGGGGCATTCTGCTCGGGGGCGTGCCCGGCGTCCCGCCCGCGAACGTGATGATCATCGGGGGCGGCGCCGTCGGGATGCACGCGGCGTTCATCGCAATCGGCATGGAGGCGGACGTCTTTGTCTACGACACGAACCTGGACCGGCTGCGCGAGCTCGACGTCGCCTTCGGCGGGCGGGCGTCGACGGTCTTCTCGTCGGTGCTGTCGATCGAGGAGCAGCTGCCGCGGATGGACCTCGTGATCGGCGCCGTGCTGCTGCACGGTGCCAAGGCGCCGCACGTGATCAAGCGCTCCCAGCTCGGGCTGATGAAGCGGCAGGCGGTGCTCGTGGACGTGGCGATCGACCAGGGCGGCTGCTTCGAAACTTCCCATCCCACGACCCATCATGACCCGACCTTCGAGGTCGACGGCGTCATTCACTACTGCGTGGCCAACATGCCGGGCGCGGTCCCGATCTCCTCGACCTATGCGCTCACGAACGCCACGCTGCCATACGTCGTTGCCCTCGCCGACCACGGCATCGCCGAGGCCGCGAGGCGCGACCCCGGGCTGCGGCTCGGCATCGACGTCGCTGGAGGGCACGTCACCCACAAGGCGGTCGCGGAGGCAGTGGGAATGGAATACGTGCCGCCCGAGGAGGCGCTGGGCAGAACTGAAAGCAACGAAAGAGCGAGCGAGCAGACAAGGAGTGGATCAGTTGAGCATGTACGCAGTCGTTAACCCGGCAACCGGCGAGAAGCTCGAGGAGTACCCCGAGATCTCCGACGACCAGCTCGACGCCGCCATCGGCAGGGCATGGGCGGCGCGCGAAGCGCTCGCCTCGCTCACGGTCGCCGAGCGCGCCGCGAAGATCAAGCGCGTTGGCGAGCTCCACCTCGAGCGCCGCGAGACCCTCGCCGCAATCGCGGTGAAGGAGATGGGCAAGCCCACCGAACAGGCGCTCGGCGAGGTCGACTTCTGTGGCGACATTTACGGGTACTACGCAGACCGGGCAGCGGACTTCCTCAAGGACGAGCCGCTCGAGCTGCTTGCGGGCGAGGGCACGGCAGTGATCCGCCGCTCGGCGATGGGGCCACTGCTCGGGATCATGCCCTGGAACTTCCCCTACTACCAGGTGGCCCGCTTCGCGGGACCGAACCTGATCGTCGGCAACCCGATCCTGCTGAAGCCGGCGCCCCAGTGCCCGGAGTCGGCCGAGGCGATCGAGGCGATGTACGACGAGGCCGGCCTCGGAAAGGGGGCCTACCAGACGATCCTCGCGACAAACGAGCAGATCGCCGACACGGTGATCCCCGACCCGCGCGTGCGTGGGGTGTCGGTTACCGGCTCGGAGCGGGCCGGCGCCGCCGTCGCCGAGGTCGCCGGGCGCAACCTGAAGAAGGTCGTGCTCGAGATGGGCGGCTCGGACCCGTTCATCGTGCTCGCGACCGAGAACCTCGACGAGGTCGTCGACACCGCGGTCGAGGCCCGCCTCGACAACACGGGCCAGTCATGCAACGCCGCAAAGCGGTTCATCGTCGTCGACGAGCTCTACGACGACTTCCTCGCGAAGTTGACGGAGAAGATGAAGGCGGTCGAGCCCGGGGATCCGACCGAGGACCCGGCGATGGGGCCCCTCTCCTCGTCGACCGCAGCCGATCGCCTTCAGGATCAGCTCGACCGGGCGAAGGCCCAAGGCGCCGAGGTGGTGCTCGAAGGCGAGCGCAAGGACAACTTCTTCGGCGCCACGGTGCTCGCCGGGATCAGCCCCGACACCGACGCCTACCGGGAGGAGTTCTTCGGCCCCGTCGCGAGCGTCTACAAGGTCGGCTCGGAGGAGGAGGCGGTCAAGGTTGCCAACGACACGCCATTCGGCCTCGGCTCCTACCTCTTCACGACGGATTCAGAGCAGGCCGATCGCGTCGCCAACCAGATCGACGCCGGCATGGTGTTCGTGAACGGCGCCCTCCTCGACGGCGCCGAGTTGCCATTCGGGGGCGTCAAGCGTTCCGGCTTCGGACGCGAGCTCGGTCCCTACGGGATGGACGAGTTCGTCAACAAGAAGCTGATCCGGGTCGTGAAGTAGCGGGCGACCGGCGATGGTGCAATAGGTTGAGGACGATGAGAGCTGCTCAAGGGCGGCCTTCGATCTGCCTCGTGGGGACGCTGGTGGCCTTCACGCTTGGCGCGTGCGGCGGGGGAGGAAGCTCCGCGAGCGCGTCGGTCGGCGACTGCATCGACGCCTCCAACGAGGTGGTCGACTGCAGCTCGTCCGGCGCCGCCCAGAAGCTCGTCAGCGACCAGAGCGCGCCGAACGCGATCGCGTGCGTGCAGATCGGATCCAAGCCCCAGACCGAGGTGAAGGTCGGCGGCGGTACCTTCTGCGCGGAGGGCATCAAGTAGCCGTTTTCGGGGGACGGCCTCAACGACAAGGAGGAGCTCCATGAAGACGACTGCTGCGAGTGTGGCCGCGGTCCTGGCGCTCGCCCTGGCCGGCGCGGCCATCGCGGGCACGCCCAGTGGCTACCGCGACGCCACCCAACACCAAAAGCACCAAATGAACGGCGCGGTGGACAAGGCCTCGAGCTCGTTCCAGCTGAACAGGCGGTTTGCCTGGCTGATCCAGAGGTCCGACGAGCGGTTCGGCGTGGTCTGCGGCCACCACCACGGCGTGAGCGGTGACTACCTCAAGCGCCGCCACGGGCACGGCTGGCACGTGCTCACGAACAGCGGCGCGGTCCAGCTCGCCTTCTCGGTCTGCAAGAAGGCACACCACTGACCCGGGCACTCGGCTAGCGGAAGCCCGCCTCGAGCAGCTGGCCGGCGGCCCGCTCGCCGCTTCGAAGCGCGCCCTCCATGAGCCCGTGCCAGTCGCCCGCGGTGTGCTCCCCGGCGAAGAAGAGCGGGCCGAGCGGGGTCGAGAGCTCGGCATCGCGAAGGGGCGAGGAGACGCTCCGGGCCGAATAGGAGCCACGCACCCAGGGATCGTCGTGCCAGGTGGAGAGCATCGCGACCTCGCGGTCCAGTTCCAGATCCGGACGGAGCGCCGCGACCTCCTCGATCCAACCGCCGAGGCTGTCGGGATCGGCGAGCGCCTGGACCGCATCGGTGGTTCCGGTGTAGGCGGTGACGAAGGGGGCCGGCTCACCGCGTGGATCGAGCTGGGTGTAGGACCAGAAGCGGCGGCGCACGGACATGATCGCGCTCGGCGGGCTCGGAGCTCGAAGGCGGACGAAGAGCTTGGCGTTCTGGCCGTAGCGCACCGAGTCGAGTGCCTCGGCGGTCGGCCCTCGAAGAGCCGGGTCGAAGTCGATGTCCGCGAGCGGGGCCGTCGGTATTGCGATCACCGCTGCGCGCGCGGCGAGCCCGCCACTGTCGGTCCAGACGTTGACCCCCTCCTCGTCCCAGCGCAGGCGGCGGACGGGCGAGGACAGGTGGATCCGCCCGCCGAGCTCGCCTGCCAGGGCGCGCGCGAGCTCGGCGTTGCCGCCCGCCACGGTGTAGCTCTCGAAGTCGCCGAAGGTGGCCGCGCCCTCGCCGAGCACGTCCGATCGAAGGTCGTCCGCGGGATGGCCCATCGAGACCTCGAGGCGAGCGCGGATCAGCGCGGCCAACCGCGACTCCAGCTCGAGGCGCTCGATCGCATCGGCCAGCGTGTTCGCCCCCGGCGGCGGCGCGTACCCGTCAGCGATCCGGTCGAAGACCGCCTCCAGGTCGGCCGGGGGGACGGCCTCCGCTCCGCGAGGCTCCCGGCGGCCGTAGGGAGTCCCCTTGGGCGCCAGGCGCAGACCAAAGCGCGCGGCCACCGCCTCGATGGTGGTGTTGCAAGGGAGGACGAACTCGGCGCCGCGCTCCACGATGCCACCCTCGAACGGCACCGACCACACCCTGCCGCCGACCCGATCGCGCGCTTCGAGCACGGTCACATCCACGCCCGCGGTGAGCAGCGCGTCCGCCGCCGCAAGCCCCGCCAATCCCGCGCCGACGACGACGACCCGGGGCATTCAGCCGCGCCTCGTCAGACGGCGGCTCGGCGCCGCCACGGCAGGCGCGAGCGCCGCCGGTCGCGGAGGATCCGCTTGGCAGCGTTGTGGCCGGCCGCGGCCATGACCCCGCCGCCGGGGTGGGTCCCAGCGCCGCACAGGTAGAGCCCGTCGACGGGGGTTGCGTACTGAGCCAGCAGCGGCGAGGGCCGCATGAATGCCATCTGGTCCAGGCCCTGCTCGCCCTGGAAGATCGATCCGTCGACGAGGCCGAAGATTCGCTCGAGGTCGGGCGGAGCAAGGACCTCGCGCTCGACGATCGCGCCGGGAACGTTGGGCGCATAGCGGCCGAGGTGCTCGACGCACGCGTCCGCATAGCGCTCGCGCGCGTCGCCAGCCCACGCTTCCTCACCGGGCG
>DASQCL010000269.1:0-22491 GCA_035634715.1 Solirubrobacterales bacterium | reverse complement strand
CGAGGCTCGCCTTCGCCCCCGGACCTCTGCCCGAGCCGTCCGCGGAGCCGGTCGAGGGGCCCGTCCGACCGCCGCTCGAGCCCTCCGCCGAGCACCGTGCCGAGGCGGAGTCACTCGTTCGAGGGGTTCGAGACGAAGAGCTGCGGGAAATCGTCGCAAAGACGGTTGCTTGCGGTCTCGCAGCCGCCGAGTACAACCGCTCCGTCTGGTAGACTTAGTCCTGCCCGCAAGTGCTTGGTTTGCAGGGCTTTTTTCATGACTGAAGCGACCTACACAGCAAAGGACATCACTGTCCTCGAAGGGCTCGACCCGGTCCGGCTCCGACCCGGCATGTACATCGGATCGACCGGCCCGCGGGGCCTCCATCACCTCGTCTACGAGGTCGTCGACAACGCGGTCGACGAGGCCTTGGCCGGAAGGAACGATCTCGTCGACGTCACGATCCACCCCGACAACTCGGTCACCGTGGTGGACGCCGGCGCTGGGATCCCGGTCGACATGATCGAGGAGCAGGGGCTGCCCGCGCTCACCGTCGTGCTCACGAAGCTGCACGCCGGCGGCAAGTTCGGCGGCGACGGCTACAAGGTGTCAGGCGGACTGCACGGTGTCGGCGTGTCCGTCGTGAATGCCCTGTCCGAATGGCTGAGGGCGGAGGTTCGCCGCGACGGCAAGATCTACCGCCAGGAATTCGCACGCGGCGTCCCGACCACCGACCTGGAAGTCGTCGGCAAGGTTCCCAAGGGCGAGTCCGGGACGACGATCTCCTATATGCCCGACGCTGAGATCTTCGAGGAGCTCGAGTTGTCCACGGACACTCTCGTGCAGCGTCTCCGCGAGACGGCGTTCCTCACGCGTGGGCTGCGCATCGTCCTCACCGACGAGCGCGCCGGCGGGGAGACCCAGGAGTTCCTCTACGAGGGCGGCATCCGCGACTTCGTCGGATACATCAACGAGTCGAAGGACACGGTTCACAAGCACGTCGTCTATTTCGAGGGTGCGAACGACGAAGGCCAGGTCGAGGTCGCGATGCAGTGGAACACGAAATACGTCGAGTCCGTGTTCTCGTTCGCCAACAACATCAACACCCACGAGGGCGGCTCGCATCTCTCCGGCTTCCGCTCGGCGCTCACCCGCACCCTGAACGCCTACGCGCGCGAGAAGGGCCTCCTGAAGGAGAAGGACGCCAATCTGAGCGGCGAGGACGTCCGCGAGGGCCTAACCGCGGTCGTCTCGGTGAAGCTTCGCGATCCGCAGTTCGAGGGCCAGACGAAGACCAAGCTCGGCAACCCGCCGGTCGAGGGGCTCGTCAAGGAGACGGTCAATCGCAAGCTGGGCGAGTTCCTCGAGGAGAACCCGGGCGAGGGGAGGCGGATCCTTCAGAAGGCAGTCGACGCCGCGCGAGCGCGCGAGGCCGCGCGGAAGGCCCGTGACCTGACGCGGCGCAAGTCCGCGCTCGAGAACTCGACCCTGCCGGGGAAGCTCGCCGACTGCTCGGTCAAGGACCCCGCGCTGGCGGAGCTGTTCGTCGTGGAGGGCGACTCGGCCGGCGGCTCGGCCAAGCAGGCGCGCGATCGCAACACCCAGGCCGTGCTTCCCCTCCGCGGCAAGATCATCAACGCGGAGAAGAACCGGATCGACAAGGTGCTCTCGAACCAGGAGATCCAGGCGCTGATCACCGCGATCGGCACGGGGATCCACGACGAGTTCAACATCGAGGACCTCCGGTACCACAAGGTCGTGTTGATGACCGACGCTGACGTCGACGGGGCGCACATCCGGACGCTGATCCTCACCTTCCTCTACCGCCAGATGCCGGATCTGTTCGAGGGGGGTTACGTCTACATCGCCAAGCCGCCCCTTTACGGCGTCAAGAACGGCAAGCACGAGATCTACATCGAGAAGGAGTCGGAACTCGAGGAGCTTCTGTTGCGCGACAAGCTCGAGAAGTTCTCCTACACGAACGGCTCGTCCAAGAAGCGCACGTGGACGGCGGCCCGCTGGCAGCGGTTCACCCGCGACTTCAAGGAGTACGACGGCTGGACGGCGGCGTTGCAGGCGACCTTTGGTCACGAGGCGGTGAGCTTCCTGCTGGAGTCGCAGATCCTCGACGAGGGCGCGGCGAGCATCGCCGGCGTCCGCAAGCTCATCGAGCAGCCGGATCCCGACGAGGAGCCGTTCGAGACCGAGGTCGTCTCGGCCAACGACTCCGAGATCGTGATCAAGGCGATTCATCGTGCGAGCGGGCTCGCCCGCACGCACCGGCTCTCCGCCGACCTCTTCAGGTCGACCGAGTACCGGCGGCTCGCCGAGGTGCACGCGAAGCTGGTCAAGCAGGTCGGCCGGCCGCCCTTCCAGGTGACGCTCGGCGCCAAGCAGCGCGAGGCGCTTTCGTTCGGGGAGCTGCGGCAGGTGACGCTCGACCTGGCAAAGGAGGGGATGAGCCTCCAGCGCTTCAAGGGCCTCGGAGAGATGGACGCCGAGGAGCTCCGCACGACCACGATGGACCCGGAGTCCCGCACCCTGCAACGGGTGACGATCGAGGACGCCGCGACCGCGGAGCGCCTGTTCACCGACCTGATGGGTGACAGCGTCGAGCCGCGCAAGGTGTTCATCGAGCGCCACGCGAAGGAGGTCCGCTTCCTCGATGTCTGATCGGAGGCACTGACATGGAGGGCTCCCTCGACGCCCTCACGGGCCGCATAGAGGACCGCCAGCTCGAGCAGGAGATGCGCTCCTCGTACCTGGATTACGCGATGAGCGTGATCGTGGGTCGCGCGCTGCCCGACGTCCGGGACGGTCTGAAGCCCGTGCACCGGCGGGTCCTCTACGCGATGCACGACCTGGGCCTGCAGCCAAACCGGCCGTTCCGCAAGTCCGCCTTCATCGTTGGCGAGGTGATGGGTAAGTACCACCCGCACGGCGACCAGGCGATCTACGACACCCTGGTCAGGATGGCGCAGGACTTCTCCCTGCGCTACCCGCTCGTCGGCGGCAAGGGCAACTTCGGGTCGATCGACGACGACCCCGCCGCGGCCATGCGGTACACGGAGGCCCGCCTCGACCGGCTCGCCACGGAGATGCTCCGCGACATCGAGGCCGAGACCGTCGACTTCGGCCCCAACTACGACGAGAAGGCGCAGGAGCCGCTGGTGCTGCCGGCGCGATTCCCGAACCTGCTCGTCAACGGGTCGTCGGGGATCGCCGTCGGCATGGCGACCAACATCCCGCCCCACAACCTGACCGAGGTCGCGGCGGCCGTCACGGCCTACATCGAGAACCCGGACATCGACCTGGCCGGGCTGATGGAGTACGTGAAGGGCCCGGACTTCCCCGGCGGCGCGCTGATCATGCGCGGCGAGGGGATCCGCGACGCCTACGCGTCCGGTCGCGGCTCGATCAAGGTCCGCGCCAAGGCCCACATCGAGCCGATCAAGGGCGGCAAGGAGGCGATCATCGTCTCCGAGCTCCCGTTCATGGTCAAGAAGGGTGGCGACGGCGGGCTGATCCAGAAGATCGCCGACCTCGTTCGCGAGAAGAAGATCACCGGGATCTCTGACCTGCGCGACGAGTCGGATCGCTCAGGGATGCGACTCGTGATCGAGGTCAAGCGGGGCGAGGTCTCGAAGGCTGTCCTCAACCAGCTCTACAAGCGCACGCAGATGCAGACGAGCTTCGGCGTGAACATGGTCGCGCTCGTCGACAACGTCCCGCGCACGCTCGGGCTGCGCGAGCTCATCCACCACTACGTGGTCCACCAGCGCGAGGTCATCACCCGCCGGACCCAACACCAACTGCGCCAGGCCGAGGCACGGGCCCACATCCTCGAGGGGCTCCTGATCGCGCTCGACAACCTCGACGAGGTCATCGCGCTGATTCGCGGCTCCGAGGACCCGGACGCGGCGCGCTCGGGCCTGATCGACCGCTTCGAGCTTTCGGAGGAGCAGGCACAGGCCATCCTCGACATGCGCCTCCAGCGCCTGACCGCGCTGGAGTCGGACAAGGTCCGGGCCGAGCACGCGGAGCTCCTCAAGACGATCGCCGAGCTGCGAGCCATCCTCGGCGACGAGTCCCGCATCGACGGCCTGATCAAGGACGAGCTCGCCGAGGTCGCCGAGCGCTATGGCGACGAGCGCCGCAGCGAGATCACGTTCGCGGAGGGCGACGTCGACATCGAGGACATGATCGCCGACCAGCAGATGGTGATCTCGATCACCCACTCCGGCTACGTCAAACGGCTGCCGCTCGCGACCTACCGTCAGCAGCGCCGCGGCGGAATCGGCGTCATGGGGATGAACCTCAAGGAGGGGGACTACATCGAGCACCTCCATATCTGCTCGACCCATGACTGGATGCTGTTCTTCACCAACCGCGGGAAGGTGTACCGCCTGAAGGTCTACGAGCTCCCGGAGGGAGCGCGCACGTCCAAGGGCAGGGCGCTCGTCAACGTCCTGCCGCTCAGCGAGGGAGAGCGGGTCATGGCCGTGAAGCCGACGCGCGACTTCTCGGAGGGCAAGTACCTGGCCTTCGCGACCGCCAAGGGCATGGTCAAGAAGACCGAGTTCCCCGCCTACAACACGCCGATCCGCGCCGACGGGATCATCGCGATCAAGATCCGCGACGGCGACGAGCTGGTCCAGGTCCGCCTCACATCGGGCAGCGACGACCTGCTGATGGTGTCGAAGTCCGGGCACGCGTCGCGATTCAGCGAGAAGGCCGTGCGGCCGATGGGCCGCGACACGTCTGGCGTCAAGGGGATGAACGTCGCGGCCAAAGTCAACGGCGTGCAGAACCGCGTCCTGACCATGGACGTCGCGCGCGACGACGCCGAGCTCTTCGTGGTCACGGAGAACGGATATGGCAAGCGCACGTCGGTCTCGGAGTACCCGGTCAAGGGAAGAGGCACTAAGGGCGTCCTCACTATGAAGCTCACCGCCAAGAAGGGCGGTCTGGCCGGCGCCCTCATCGTTCGCGAGCACCAGGACCTGCTGTTCATCTCCGAGAACGGCATGGTCCAGCGCACCAACGCCGGCGGGATCTCGCAGATGGGCCGGGCCACGCAGGGCGTGCGGGTGATGAACATGCGCGAGGACGACCGGGTGAGCGCCGTCGCGCTCGTCGTCGAGTCGGGTGCATCCGTTGCCGACGAGGAGTCCGCCGCCGAGGAGGCCGGCGAGCCGATGGTGATCGCGACCAACGAGGCCGGCTCCGACAACGGCACCGACTCGGAGGGCGACGCCTCCTAGATACGCTGCCGCGCAGTGGAGCAACTGCGCGGTCGAAACGCCCTCGTCACCGGCGCCGGTGGCGGCCTCGGTGCCTACATCGCGCGGGCGCTTGCCGGGGAGGGCGTCAACCTCGCGGTCACGGATCTGCCTGGCTCCTCGGTCGACGGCCTGTCGGCTGAGCTGCGCACCCGCGGCGTCCAGGTGGAGCACGCCCCCGCGGACCTGACCGATCGCGATGAGCGGCGGCGGCTCGCGAGCTGGGCCGCGGACGCCCTCGGCCCGATCGACATCCTCGTCAACAACGCCGGCGTGGAGTTCGGCGGGCCCTTCCTCGACACGAGCCCGGAGCAGCTCGAACTGACGGTGGCGGTGAACCTGCTCGCGGTGATGGATCTGACCCGGCTGCTCCTGCCCGGCATGCTCGACCGGCGCCGCGGTCACGTCGTCAGCATGGCCTCGCTTGCCGGCAAGATTCCTCCTCCGCAATTGGCGTCATACGGGGCGACCAAGCACGGCGTCGTCGGGTTCACGGGCGCGCTGCGCGCCGAGCTTGCGGACGAGCGGGTCGGCTTCTCGGCGATCTGTCCCGGCTTCGTGGGCCGGGTTGGGATGTTCGGCCGGCTGGAGCCGTACATCGAGGGGGGCTCGGTCCCGATGGGCACCATCCCGCCGGAGCGGGTGGGTGACGCGGTCGTGCGCGCTATCCGGGAGGATGTCGGCGAAATCGTCCTCAACCGCCGCCCGGTCAAGCCGCTCATCCTCCTGAACGCGATCGCCCCCGGCGCCGCCTCGCGCCTCGCGCGCTTGCGGCCCATCCGCGAATCCATGGAGCGGATGCGGAAGGCGCGCGAGCGCTACGACGCCGCGCAGTCGTCTCCAGGCGACTAATCACTTGCGGCGACAAGTCGCCGCCCCACGTGCCTGCACCACATCCTCTCGATTTGCTTCAATCGTCGTACCAGAGAAAGGAGGTGGTCCTAACTTTGCCTGACTTGTTTCTTGGGACGCTGGAGGTGCAGGGCCGCTAGGTGGCGGTCGGCCGGTGATATCACCGGCTAAGGCAGATCAGACGGCAATGGTTGCCGCTCTGATCAGTGCGGGCCACCCGGCGAATCCACCCCGGGCACCGGCGAGAGAGGAAGGCGAGGAGCTACGTCCCGCCCCGCCACGAGATCCTCCCTCGTTTCCACCCGCACCTTTGAGCGAAGGGCCGCCTGCGGGCGGCCCTTCGTCTTACATCGCCGACCGGTCAGGCTGCGACTAAGTACGGTTCCCAGGCAACGGGGATCCGTGGGCTGGCCAGCTGGATGAAGACGGTCGGCCCGGGAGGTCTCGGGCTGGAGCGGGGGTGCATGCTGGCCTCGCGTGGCGTGAGGTTGCCCTTCTTCCGGTTGCATGGGGCGCACGAGGCGACGATGTTCTCCCAGACCGATTGACCGCCGCGGCTGCGGGGGATGACGTGGTCCACGGTCAGCCCGGCGGCGGCCTGTCGGCCGCAGTACTGGCAGGTCCAAGCGTCGCGGGCGAGGACCGCCTTGCGGGTGATCTTGCGGCGGTGCACGTCGCGTGGGACGCGGACATAGCGCACCAGCCTGATCACGCAGGGGCGCTCGAAGGTGAGGCGCTCCGAGTGGAGGGCGCCCTCGCCGCGCTCGAGGATCTCCGCGCGGTCCTTGAGGACGAGCACGGTGGCGCGCCGGACGTTGCAGACGTTGATGGGCTCGTAGCTCGCGTTGAGGACGAGGACGCGGCTTCCGATTCCCGGGTGCCCGTTATGGCCGTTCAGGTGGGCGTGTCCGTTGACGTGGGCAATGACCCCGGGCTCCGGAGTACCTGCGCTCCGAAGCCCTACATGAGGGTCGTCCGCCGCCCTGTCCATAGCGCCACGATTGTAGACATAGGTCCAGTCCGGTCCCGGACCCCAGTGCCGTCGCAGCGGGCCTCAGGTCCCAGGCACGCCGTTCGCCGCGATCGGATAGCTGCCCAGGATTCGGACTGACTCGGCCTTGCCGCGGAGCGCCTCGATTCCCTCGGCGACCGAGGGGTCGCGCTCCCTCCCCTCGAGGTCGCAGAAGAACATGTAGCGGCCGAGCCCCTGGCGCAGCGGCCGGGACTCGATCCGCGTGAGGTTGACGTCCCGGCTGGAGAACTCCGTCAGCGCCTCGACGAGGGCCCCGGGGTGGTCGGCGCCGAGCTCGGAGAAGACCAGGGTCGTCCGCCACGGGCCCTCACCGGTGGGCTCGGTTCCCTCCGGGGCGATCCACACGAACCGGGTGACGTTGTCCGGGTCGTCCTCGACGCCATCGCGCAGCACCACGCAGCCGTAGATCCGCGCGGCCGAGGCGGCGCCGAGCGCGGCCCACGGCTCGTCGGATGCGGCGACCATGCGCACCGCGTCGGCGGTGCTGGCGGCGGGGCGGACGGTGGCGCCCGGAAGCTCCTCGCGAATGAACCGCGCGCACTGCGCGCTCGCCTGCGGATGGGACAGGATCACCTCAATCCCGTCCAGGGGCAGCTCGGTACGGGCGATCAGGCTGTGGCGGATGGCGTGGTCGTGCTCACCCGCGATCGCGACCCCGGCCGCCTCGAACGCCAGGGTGTCGAGCGTCGAGCGCACCGCACCCTCGATCGAGTTCTCGAACGGGACCAGCGCGCGATCGGCCTCGCCTTCGACCACCGCGCGGATCGCCGCATAAACGCTGGGGCGCGGCTGCGGCTCGATGTCTGCGTTCGCAGCAGCCGACAGGAGGGCGTCCTCCGAGAAGGTGCCCGCCGGCCCGAGAAACGCGATTCGCTGCGCCATCAGGCGCGGAAGGTTACGGCGGCGCGCACGTGACCGCGGGTAGCTAGTGGAACGTGAGCTGGTACGTGAAGCGGTTATTGGTGGTGATCTGCTCGCCCGGCACCGGGTTCACGGTGACCTCGAGCGTCAGCGGCGTGTTCCTGGGCGGCGCCGGCTTGATCGGCAGCGCGGCCGTCTGGGTCGAGCCGACCGCAATCGAGCCGATCGTGGCGGTCCCCTGGATCGTCTCTGGGCCGCCCGTCAGGCTGAAATTGACGCCGACCCCCTTCTCGTCGACGCTGCCCCCGTTGGAGACCTGGACGTTGATCTGCGCACCGCTGGTGCCCCCGCTGATCGTCGCGGGGGTGTCGGGAGTCAGCGCGACGTCGCCCGGCTTGACAGTCGTCGCGACGATCGCGAGGCCGTGCACGCCCTTCGACGTCTGAGTACTGCTCGAGATCGACGACAGCGCGGTCGATACCTGTAGCGGGTCGAGCCAGCGGGTCGGGTCGGCCATGAACACGCTGGCGGGCGCCTTCTCGTCGATGCCCTGGTTCTGGAGCTCGGCGTCGATCTGGCCCTGGGCCTGCTTGTAGAGAACGTCGCTGGCGAGGAAGTACTGCATGTAGTCCGAGATGGACGAGAGCGCCTTGTCGCGCGTCGGCCCCGGGTTCCCCAGCGCGTTGGACATCTGGTTGGAGATCCCGGTCAGAGCCTGGGCGCGGAGCTGGTAGGCGAGCTCGAGCTGGCTCTGCGCGTCGCTCAACTCGCCCGGCGTGCTTAGCGCGTCGACGCGGCTCGAGAGATTCTCCGCCGTTCCTCGATCCGAGGCGATCTCCGACTTGAACTCGACGGCGCTGTCCGTTCCCGGGTCGTTCAGCTTGCCGAAGAAGTCGCCGGAGAGCTGGCTGGTCTGAGACGTGACGGCGTTCAGGTCCGAGACGTAGTTCTCAAAGCTGCGGGTCTTGCGTGCGTCCAGACATCCCTTGATGCCCAGGACGATCAGGATCAGGATCACCACCACGATGCCGATGCCAAGGGCTCGGCGCAGGAGGAGTTGTCGCTGGCGATCGGGGCCGCGCCGGGAAGGCGGCCGTCCGCCGCCGCTGGGTGGTACCAGTTCTTCCTCGTCGAGGAATGCCAAAGCTCAGCCCCTTCAGGGGTGTGCCTTCAAGGCGGAGAGTATGCCCTGCGCCGGTGGTCACCGGCGAGGTGCCCGCACGTGAGCTTGCGAAGCGCGGCAGGTTAGCGTGCGCCGGCGGCGAAGCCTAAGCCGGAATGGTAGGTGAGGTGGTGATGGATCGCTTCCGGCTCCTGGAGCGCGTCGGGTCGGGTGGCATGGGAACGGTCTACCGCGCCTTCGACGAGCGGCTCCAGCGCCAGGTCGCCGTCAAGGAGATCGCCAGCTCCGACGCCGGCCGGGTCGCCCGCGAGGCCCAGGCGGCGGCACGCCTGAACCACCCGGGCATCGTGACCCTGTACGAGCTGGGGCACGGGGACGGCCGGGCCCTCCTCGTGAGCGAGCTCGTGGAGGGGGCGACGCTCGCTGAGCTGGCACGAACCGGGGATATCTCGGACCGTGAGGTCGCAGAGTTCGGAGCCGACGTCTGCGAGGCGCTCGCCCACGCCCACGAGCGCGGCGTCATCCACCGTGACGTCAAGCCGCAGAACGTCATCGTGCGGGTCGATGACGGCGCCGGGCGCCGCGCCAAGCTCATGGACTTCGGCATCGCGTCCCTAGTGGGGGCGCCAACCCTGACGGCCACCGGAGAGGTCGTGGGCACGCTCGCCTACATGGCCCCGGAGCAGGCCGAGGGGCTCGACGTCTCCGAGCCCGCGGACGTGTACTCCCTCGCCTTGACGCTGTACGAGTGCTGGACGGGCTTCAACCCTGTCGCGCGCGATACGCCTGCGCAGACCGCGCGGGAGATCGGCAATCCGATTCCGTCCGTTCTCGAGTACCGGCCCGACCTCCCGGCGCATCTCGCGGAGTGCCTGGATGCGTGTCTCGATCCGGATCCTGAGCTGCGGCCGGGGCTCGACGATCTCGACCATCACCTCGACGCCTCGATCCCCAGGCTGGACGCGAATGGCGCGGTGCCCGCCCGCTCGGACGCGGCGGAGCCGCGCCCCGCCCGTGAGCACGCGGTCCTGCTGCGGGTCGGCCAGCTCGCCGCTCTGTGCCTGTGGGGGGTCGGCACCGCGCTGATCGCCGTTGCCGCGAACCGACCTGGGCTGGCGCTGGTCCTGGGGGTGCTGACTGCGCCCGCGATCCTGGTCGCGTCCTGGCTTCCCTGGGCCGGGATTCCGGTCATCGCGCCGTTGCTCGGCGCCGCTTCGGCCGGGGCGGCCTATCCGGCCGTGGCGGGAGCTCGCGGGACGATCCGCGAACGGCTCGTGCTCGGAGCCCTCGGCTGGTACTGGATGCTGTGCGGCGCCGCGACCCTGGGGCTGGGATCGGCGGGCGGCCTGGTCGACGACCCGCCGCACGACTGGACTCGCTCGACGAGCGCGGCGGCCAAGGCGCTCCTAGGGCCGCTGCTGGCGCCCGAGGCTGTCCTCAGTGCCGCGATCTTCGGTGCCGCCGCGGCCCTGCTCGGCCTGGTGCTGCGAGCCGGCCACGTGGCCGTGGCGCTGGTGGGCGCGCTGCTCTGGGCCGCGGGGCTCGAGGCCGCCATTCGCCTGGTCGCGGATGGCGCGCTCGCGGGGACGCCCCTACTCGTGGCCGCTGCGGCCCTCGTGGTCGTGATCCTGGAGTTCAGGCGGCGCGGAACCCTCCCCGCCGGCCGCAGCGCACCCGTACCCCGGCAGCAGCCAGTTTCGGGGGCTGAAGCCCCCTCACCTACATACCCGCCGGGCATCAGCGGAGGCGACCCCGCGTCCGCTTGAGCTGCCTGTGGGGCCCCGGAGAGGCGGACCTCGCGCCTGGCCTCACCACTAGGATTGTCAGCGCGCGTACAGGGAACAACGCGTTCCCTGTACCCGTGCATGCGCACGTTGCGGACCCGGAAAGGGAGCACCCATCAGCGTCCTGAGAAACCTTGAGCAGCGCATAGAGAACCTCGTCGAGGGGGTGTTCAGCCGTGCCTTCTCCTCGCAGGTCCAGCCGGTGGAGCTCGCGCGCAAGCTCGCCAAGGAGATGGACGCTCACCGGACCGCCTCGGTCGCCCGGACGTACGTCCCGAACCAGTACACGGTCTGGCTCTCGGCCGAGGATCACGAACGCCTGGAGGGCTATGAGCGATCCCTCGAGCAGGAGCTGTCCGGATACCTGCTCGAGCACGCACGCCGGCACGACTACGCGCTCCTCACCCGCCCCGAGGTCAACCTGGAGACCGACGACCGCCTCCGGCTCGGCGAGTTCGGCATCCAGACGCGCCTGGTCAAGCCACCGGCGCGGCAGGGCGAGGAGCCCTCGCAGGGAGAGCACGGGCACACGATGGTCTACTCGGTGCCTCCAAAGCAGACGCGTAAGGAGCGGCGCCGTCCCGAGGGGCGACTGATCGAGACGAAGGCGATCGTGACGATGGACGATCGCCGCTATGTGCTCGACGGGCCGATCGCCGTGCTGGGCCGGTCGCGCGAGGCGGACTGCGTGTTCGCGGACCCCAACATCTCGCGCCAGCACGCCGAGCTGCGCCGCGGATCGACCGGCGACTGGCAGATCGTCGACCTCGGCTCCACGAACGGAATCAAGGTGAATGACCGGCGCGTGGACCGCAGCCGGCTCTCGCCGGGCGACGAGGTGACGCTCGGTACAACGAGGTTTGTCTTCGACATCGAGCAGTAGCCACTAGCTGTCGATGGACACCGAACCGATCGCGGTCGCGCTGAAGTTCGGCTTCCTCGCCGTCCTTTACCTGTTTCTGCTCTGGGTGGCGAGGAGCGCCTACCGCGAGCTGCGGCGAACCAGCGCGCCGGCGCCCGAGGCGACGGGGATCCACACGACGGTCGGCCCGGGCGGGCGCTCCGCCGCCACGGACGCCTGGCTCGTCGCCGTGACGGGCGGCGACCTCGAGCCCGGGGAGCGCTTCGACCTCTTCGGCGGCATCTCCATCGGGCGCTCGTCGGACGCCGACGTGCGCATCGAGGACCGGTTCGCGTCCGGGGTCCATGCGCGCCTGTATTCCCGGGGGGCCAACTACTACGTTGAGGACATGAACTCGACCAACGGGACGTTCCTGAACGGCGGGCGGCTTCGTGGGGAGGCGAAGCTGAACGACCTCGACGAGGTCAGGATCGGGAACACGGAGTTCCGTTTCGAGCTCGACGTCCCCGGCGGGTGACCGCGAGCGTGCATCGATGCTGAAGGTCGTCGAACAGGCATTCCGGACCGACACGGGGCGGCAGCGCGACGCCAACGAGGACTCGTACTTCGCCGACTCGCCGGTCTTCGCCGTCGCCGACGGCATGGGCGGCGCGCGGGCCGGCGAGGTCGCGTCGCGCCTGGCGGCTGAGTCGTTCGACACCGTGCAGCGCGGCACCGAGTCACCCGAGGCCTACCTGAGGGCGATCGCGAAGACCGCGAACGCGCGCATCCACAGGGTGTCCCAGTCCGACAAGTCCCGGTCAGGCATGGGGACCACGCTCACCGCCGCGCTCGTCGAAGGCGACGAGGTCGGATTCGCCCACGTCGGCGACAGCCGCGCCTACCTCTTCCGGGACGGGGAGCTGAAGCTCCTGACCTCGGACCACTCGCTGGTCGAGGAGCTGCGGCGCCAGGGCAGGCTCACCGACGAGCAGGCCGAGGACCACCCCCAGCGCTCGATCATCACCCGGGCGCTGGGCCCCGAGCGCGAGGTCGAGGTGGACACCATGACCTACCGCGCCAAGCCGGGCGACGTCTACCTGCTGTGCTCGGACGGCCTGACGACGATGGTCAAGGAGGATCAGATCGCCGAGACGCTCCGGGAGTCGCCCACCCTCGACGAGGCGGCGAACAGGCTGATCGCCGCGGCGAACCAGGCGGGGGGCCGCGACAACATCACCGTCGTCGCCTTCCGGGTTGACGACGCCGAGGCGCCGGTCAGGGCCGACGATCAACACACCCTCGTGGGGCCCGCGGCCGAGGAGGCCGGGCTCACCGCCGCAGGGGTCGAGGCCGCGGCCGCTCAGGAGCGGGCGCGGCGTGGGCGCGAACCGGCGGTCGCCACGCGAGGCGGCGCTGCTGCCCCGCGGCCGCGGCGCAACTGGCCGCGGCGAACCGCCAAGGTCCTCGCCGTGGTCCTCATCACCGTCGGCCTCGCGGTGGCGGCTGTTTGGGGCGTGCGGCAGATCTACTTCCTCGGGTCGGACTCAGGCGGCCGCCTGGCCCTGTACCGCGGACTGCCCTACACCCTCCCGCTCGGCATCAACCTGTACTCGGAGGTCTACGCGGCGCCGATACAGGTCAACTCGATCCCGCCGAATCGCCGCAACAGCGCCACCGACCACACCCTCCGCTTCCACGACGACGCCGCGTCGCTGCTGCAGGACCTTCAGGCCGCGGCGGAGCGGCGCACCGGCAGGCAGCAGGCCACCGCGAACAAGGGCCAGGGCGGCGGCCAGCAGCCGTCGGGGGGCGCGCAGGGAGGCAAGCCTGGAGGCGGCGGGGGCAAGCAACCTGGCAGCGGTGGGGGAGGAAGCGGCGGCGGTGGAAGCGGCGGCGGCTCCGGTGCCTCCGGTAGCGGATCGAACAACAAGAGCGGCGGGAGCGGGTGAGCGCCAGAAACCGCGAGCTCCTGGCCCTGATCCCGGTCGCCATGCTGGTCGCTGCCGGGTTCGCCGCCGTCCTCATCGTCGAGTCGAGCCAGATCAGCGACATCGGCCTGATCTACGGCGGCTATTTCCTGGCCGTCTGCGTGGGCGTCCACATCTTCATCCGCATCCGGCTGCCGTACGCGGACCCGTACCTGTTCCCGCTGTGCGCGCTCTTGGCCGCGATCGGGCTGGTGATGCTGTTCCGAATCAACGACTCGCTGGCCCTGAAGCAGGCGTCGATCTTCGTCGCCGGGGGCATCCTGCTCGCGCTGACGATTCTGCTCTTGCGGGACTACCGCGTCCTCCAGCGCTACCGCTATCTGATCGCGACCGCGGGCATCCTGCTCCTCATGGCCCCACGGCTGCCGGGCGTCGGGTCGCAGGTCAACGGTGCCTACCTGGGAATTAATCTCGGCCCGCTGTCGTTCCAGCCCGCGGAGATCGCGAAGATCTGCATCGTCATCTTCCTCGCCAGCTACCTGGCAGAGAAACGCGAGCTGCTTACGGTCGCGGCCCGCCGCATCGCGGGGGTGACGATCCCGCCGATCAAGCACTTCGGGCCCGTGCTCGTGGTCTGGGGCGTGACGATGATCATGCTCGTCTTCATCCGCGACCTGGGGAGCTCGCTGATGTTCTTCGGCGCGTTCCTCGCGCTGCTCTACGTGGCGACGTCCCGGCTCTCGTACGTGATCGCAGGTCTCACGCTCTTCTTCGTCGGCGCCACGCTGATCGCCTCGCAGATCGCCCACGTCCAGGACCGCGTCGACATCTGGGAGCACACCTTCGACACCAACCCGTGCCACCTCACGAAACAGCAGATCAACCAAGGGCAGGACTGCGGGCTCGGGCAGATCCAGCAATCGCTATTCGCGCAGGCCGACGGCGGCTTATTCGGCCAGGGCCTCGGTGAGTCCCTGCTCAAGCTTCCAGGGCCGTTCGCGCCGCACTGCGAACAGCCCTTCCCGGACTGCGGCAGCATCCTGCCCGCACCGCACACGGACGAGATCTTCGCGCTGATCGTCTCCGAGCTCGGCCTGTTCGGAGGTGCGGGTGTGATCGTCGTTTATGCGCTGATTGCCGCCCGCGGGTTCAAGACTGCGGTGATGGCGCGCGACGGGTTCTCGAAGTTACTGGCGACGGGCCTGACGGCGGTGTTCGCGCTGCAGGCGGTGGTGATCATCGGGGGGGTGGTCAAGTTCATCCCGCTGACCGGTGTGACCTTGCCCTTCGTCAGCTTCGGTGGCAGCTCGGTGATCGCGAACATGATCCTGCTCGCGCTGCTCCTGATGATCTCCAATGACGCGCGCAAGCCGCCGGCGCCGCGTGAGGAAGACGAGTACGAGGGGCTGCCAGCATGAACACCCCGATCGTCCGTCTGTACGCGTTCATCCTGCTGCTCTTCGCGGCCCTCGTCGGGTTCACGTCCTACTGGGCGGTGTTCGACTCCACAGCCCTCAAGGGGGAGACGGCGAACCGTCGCCCGCTGATCGAGGAGCAGCAGGTCAAGCGCGGGTTCATCAAGACCTCCGACGGGGTGACGGTCGCCGAGAGCCATCCCGTCGGCGGAGGCGCCCATCCGGTCTACGTGCGCAGCTATCCGCAGGGGTCGCTCTTCGGGAATCCCGTTGGCTACAGCTTCGTCAACGTCGGTCAAACCGGAATCGAAAATTCGGAGAACGCCGTCCTGGCGGGTGAGCGCAACGAGTTCAGCTCGATCCTCGATCAGCTCCGTGGGATTCCCCAACAGGGGAACAACGTCACGCTGACGATCAACTCCCATGCCCAGCAGGTCGCGACCCAGGCCCTGCAGAACGCGATTGCCCAATACGGGATCAACGGAGCCGGCGGCGCCGTCGTCGCGCTCAACCCATCGACGGGAGCCGTTGACGCGATGGTGTCCGAGCCGGGGTACGACCCGAACCAGGTCAAGAACACCAGCACCTACCAACAGCTCAACTCTGACAAGTCGGCTCCCCTCCTGAACCGGGCGCTCCAGAGCACCTATCCGC
Source organism: Solirubrobacterales bacterium (assembly GCA_035634715.1). Lineage (GTDB taxonomy): Bacteria > Actinomycetota > Thermoleophilia > Solirubrobacterales > 70-9 > AC-56. The sequence continues at coordinate 6,736 of DASQCL010000269.1, read as the reverse complement.
CCGGGTCGACGATGAAGGTCGTCACCGCCGCCGCCGCGCTCGACTCCGGCAAATTCACCCCGAACAGCGTGCTCAGCGGTCACTCGCCCCAGGTCATCGGAGGCGTGCCGCTGTCGAATGCCGGCGGCGAGGAATTTGGGGACATCAACATGACTGAGGCCCTCACCGCCTCGGTCAACACGTACTTTGCTCAGGTGGGCGAGCAGCTCGGTACGTCGACGATGGTGGAGTACATGAAGCGGTTTGGCTTCTACAGCGATCCCCCGCTCGACTATCCGCCCATCGAGATGGCGCCAAGCGGGCCCTACAACTCGTCGGGTGACCTGGTCACATCGGGCTTCGACGTGGGGCGCGTGGCGATCGGGCAGGGTGGCGCGGAGGGTCAGGACCTCACGACGCCGATGCAAATGGCCGAGGTCGCGGCCACGGTGGCCAACGGGGGCAAGCTCATGCAGCCCACGTTCGTGCAACAAGTCACCGATTCCGACGGGCGGGTGACTCAGAAGCTGTCACCGCACGTGCAGTCCACCCCGATCAGTCCGCAGACCGCTTCCGAGCTCACGACCATGATGACCCACGTCACCCAGGACCCGCAGGGAACGGCTGCGGGCCTGTCGGTGAGCGGCAACGTCCCCTTCGCGGGGAAGACGGGAACCGCCGAGATCAGCGGGTCGCTCAATGGGGTCAATCAGCCTTGGTTCATTGCGTTCGCGCCGGCGACGAATCCGCAAGTCGCGGTCGCGGCGACGATCGAGCGCTGTCAAGGCTGCTTCGGTGCTCAGGCAGCAGGCCCGGTGGCGACGCAGGTGATCGACAGCCTGCTGAACGGCGGCTGATGCAGCTCGCGCAGGACACCGTCGTCGCCGGACGCTACCGGCTGCTGGGGCGCCTCGGCTCCGGCGGAATGGCGGACGTGTGGTGCGCGGAGGACTCGCTGCTCAACCGGCGGGTCGCGCTCAAGTTCCTGCACGCGCGCTTTGCCCAGGACGAGCAGTTCGTCGAGCGCTTCCGCCGCGAGGCGTCGAGCGCCGCCGGGCTCCAGCACCCGAACGTGGTCGGCGTCTTCGACCGCGGGACATTCGACGGCGCCCACTTCATCGCGATGGAGTACGTAGAGGGGGCCTCGCTCAAGGACCTGATCGAGCGCGGCCTCTCGGTGCCCGAGGCGGTCGAGATCGTCCGCCAGGTGCTGGCGGGCGTGAAGTACGCGCACGAGCACGGCATCGTCCACCGCGACCTGAAGCCGCAGAACGTCCTGGTGGACTCGGAGGGGCGAGCACGGGTGACCGACTTCGGGATCGCCCGCGCCGGCGCCTCAGAGATCACCCAGACCGGCTCGGTGCTCGGCACGGCGCAGTACCTGTCACCGGAGCAGGCGCAGGGCCTGCCTGTCACGACCGCATCGGACATCTACTCGGTCGGTGTGATGCTCTACGAGGCGCTCACGGGACGGGTGCCGTTCGACGCCGACTCCCCTGTGACGGTGGCCCTCAAGCAGGTCTCCGAGCGACCGCGCCCGCCGAGCGAGCTGAACCCCGCGGTCTCGCGTGCCCTTGACGGAGTGGTGCTTCGGGCCCTGGCCAAGGACCCGGTGAACCGATTCGCGTCGGCCGAGGAGTTCCTGCAGGCGCTTGACGTCGCGGAGCAGGACCCCACCGGCGCCGCGTTCGGCGACACCGCCTCCTACGCGGCGGTTGCGGCCGCAGCCGGGACCGCGCCGCCGGCCCCGCCGGAGGAGCCGCCGGAGGACCGGGGCTTCTTCACGCCGTGGCGGATTGCGCTCCTGGCGCTCATCCTGCTGCTGCTCGCGGGGGCCATCGCGTTCTTCCTGCTGCGGGGCGGGGGGACTTCGGACGTGCTCGTACCCACCGTGCTCAACAAGTCGAAGGGCGAGGCGACGAAGATCCTGACTGACGCCGGGTTCCAGGTATCGCCGGACCCGGTGCCCAGGGCGAACGCGATTCAGGGCAAGGTCATCGAACAGGACCCCACGGCCGGATCTCGAGCACCCGAGGGATCGACGGTCACGATCACGTACACGATCGGGCTTGGCAAGGCGCCCATCCCGGATGTCTCGGGGAAGAGCCTTTCTGAGGCCAAGAAGACACTGAAGGACGCAGGGTTCAAGACGAATACCGTCCAACAGCACTCGAATCACGTCAAGAACGGGATCGTTATCGGAACGGACCCGCCGGCCCAGACCAAGTTCGAACGCGGGCAGTCGGTGACGATCCAGGTCTCGAGCGGCCCTAACCTCGTCAAGGTTCCCTCGGTCGTCGGTGTCGACCAGGACGTCGCCGACACCCAGATCCGCGACGCCGGGCTGAAGCCTCACTTCCAGAAGCAGGAGTCCACCCAGCCCAAGGGGCAGGTCATCGACCAGAGCCCGAGCGAGGGAACGAACGTCCGGAGAAACACGACCGTGACCGTGGTGGTGTCGAGTGGTGTCGGCAAGGTGATCGTCCCGAACGTGGTGGGCGAGTCCCGGGATCAGGCCACGAGCGACCTGCGGGCGGCGGGCCTGAGCGCTCGGGTGGTGAAGCAGACGACCAGCGACCAGAACGCCGACGACCAGGTGATCAATCAGGCACCCTCCGCGGGGACCAAGCTCCCTCGCGGCGAGGCGGTCACGATCAACGTCGGCAAGTTCAAGGAGCCGACCACCACGACCACGACCACCACCACGACCACCAGCTCCACCAGCACGACGCCCTGATGCGGGTCGCGGTCCTCAGCGGGGGGCGCTCCAGCGAGCACGAGATCTCGCTCGAGTCGGGAGCCTCGGTTGCCGCCGGGCTCCGGGAAGCTGGCCACGAGGTGAGCCCGGTGCTGCTGGAGCGGGACGGGCGCTGGACCCACGAGGGGAGCGAGGTGGAGCTCCGCGCCGGCGGCGGCCTCCTTGGGGCTGACGTGGCCTTTCCGGTACTGCACGGACCGTTCGGCGAGGACGGGACGGTCCAGGGCCTCCTGGAATGCCTGGACGTCCCCTACGCCGGCCCCGGCGTGCTGGCGGCGGCGATCTCGATCGACAAGCTGACCTTCAAGCGCCTCCTGGTGTTCCACGGGATCCCGCAGGTGGACTTCTGCGAGGCCGGTGAGGAGGGTTGGCGGGAGCGCGTCGCCGCGATGGGCCTCCCGGTCTGGGTCAAGCCCGCGCGCCTGGGCTCCAGCGTCGGCATCAGCAAGGTGACCAGCCCCGAGCGCGCGCTCGACGAGGCCGTGGAGCTTGCGCGGCGCCACGACCCGCGCGTGATCGTGGAGGCGAACGGCGGCGGCAGGGAGGTGGAGTGCTCGGTGATCGGCAACGAGGAGCCGCGGACCTCACCGCCGGGAGAGATCGTCGCCCATGCCGACTGGTACGACTTCGAGGCCAAGTACTCGGAGGGCGGGATGGACCTGGTCGTGCCGGCGCGGATCGGCGACGAGGCCAACGCCCGCGTCCGTGAGCTGGCAGCGCGCGTGTTCAAGGCGATCGACGGGAGCGGGCTTGCACGGTGCGACTTCTTCGTCCTTGATGACGGGGAGGTGCTCGTCAACGAGTTGAACACGATCCCCGGCTTCACGTCAACCAGCGTCTTCGCGAAGCTCTTCGAGGCGGACGGCATCGCCTACCAGGAGCTCTGCGACCTGCTCGTGCACTACGCGCTGGAGCGCCACGAGGCGCAGCGCGAGTTCCGCTTCTAGCTCTTCAGCCCGACCTCGTTGATCTGGACGTTGTAGCCCGTGGGCGTTGATGCCAGCTTCGTGATCCAGATCAGGTAGTACTTGGCCGTGCGGGGCGAGAGCTCGATTTCCGAGTCGGTCTGCATATCCGGCTCGTCGCCGATCGGCTTGCCCCAGCCTTGGAGGGTGGTGGGCGGTCCGGAGGCGGAGGCGTAGATCTGCGTGCTCCAACCGTTGACTTCGGAGCGGATGCGCATGGTGCGGGCGACGGCCGGCTGGGCCGTGGTCACGATCATGCCGACGCCGGGCTTGCCGACGGCGGCTTCCGTGGTCGGCGCCTGGTAGGTCTCCGTCGTCCAGCCGGTGCCGGGATTTCCGTCGATCGCGAGCTTGAGCTGGTCGTCGTTCTCCTGACCGTCGCCGGGCGACGGGTCGAAGGACTGCGTGCCGGTGATCTCAATCGGCGCGCCGGTGGGAGCCGGCGCAGGCGCCGGGCTTTCCTTCTTGCCCGTTAAGGCAGTGATCAGCAGCGCCGCCGCGGTCGCCGCGAGGACGATGAAGACGCCCGCCGCCGAGACGCGCCGCGTGGTGAGGATCTTGCGGCGCTTCTTCGGCACCGTGTCGAGGACCGTGGTCGCCTCTCCGTGCGCGCCGCCGGCACGCGCGACCTCGACCTCCAACGCCGCCTCGAGGTCGGCGAGGCAGCTGGCCATGTCGGGGTAGCGCGTCTTGGGCTCCTTCGCCGTGGCCCGCTCGACGACCGCGGCCAGCGCGGAGGAGACCTCCGGGCGCTTCTTCTGCACGTCGGGCATCGGCTCGTTCACGTGCTTCATGGCCACGCCCACGACCGTCTCAGCCGTAAAGGGGACCTCGCCGGTGAGCATCTCGTAGAGGAGAACGCCGAGCGCGTAGATGTCCGTGCGCGCGTCGACGCCGCGGCCCATGGCCTGCTCCGGGGAGACGTAGTCCGTGGTCCCGAGCACGCGGCCGGTCTGCGTCAGGCCGTCCGCCTCGAGCGAGCGAGCGATGCCGAAGTCGGTCACCTTGGCGCGGCCCTCGGAGTCGATGAGCACGTTCTGGGGCTTGACGTCGCGGTGAACGAGCCTTCGAGCGTGGGCGGCCGAGAGGCCGCGCCCGATCTCGATCGCGTAGGCGGTGGCCTCGTCGACCGGAAGCGGACCCACCCGCTCGATGCGCTGCTTCAGGGTCTCGCCGTCGACGTACTCGAAGACGATGTAGGGGTGGCCGCCGTCCTCACCGGCGTCGATGACCGCGACGACGTTTGGATGAGAGAGCTGCGCCACCGCGCGCGCCTCCCGACGGAAGCGCTCGATCTGGTCGGGCTGGTCCGACATCTCGCGATGCATGACCTTCACCGCGACCCAGCGCTCGAGCGTGCTGTCGCGCGCCAGGTACACCGTGGACATCCCGCCGCTGCCCAGCTTGGATTCGAGGCGGTAGCGCCCCGAGAGTACGGTGCCGATCAGGCTGCTTGCGAGCCCGGTTGTCGCTTCGTCCGCCATTCGATAAGTATTTTCGACACTCACCCTAAGCCCCCGCCCATCGCGGCGTTCGCTGCACGCCAATGCCCGCTTCCGTCCGCTATTACACCGATCCGGCCTGCCCGTTCTCCTGGGGCAACGAGCCCCAGCTTCGGCGGCTCATGTGGGAGTTCGGTGATGGCCTCCGGTTCTCCTGGGTGATGGGCGGGTTGGCGCGCTCGTACGGGCCGGACTACCGGGACACCGAGTCCGGGGTCGGCGCGGGCATGAACCTGTACGCCGACCTGATGGCGCAGTGGCTGGGAACGGCCGCGGATTCGGGGATGCCGGTCGACGCCCGGGTCTGGAGCACGAACCCGATCGCGTCCACCTATCCGGCGTGCCAGGCGGTCAAGGCCGCCGCGGAGCAGGGCCCGGACGCGGCGTACCGGTACCTCCGCAGGCTGCGCGAGGGGCTCATGACCGAGCACAAGAAGCTCGATCACACGGAGGCACTCGTCGGCGAGGCGGGACCCGCCGGCCTGAACGTCGACCGATTCCGCATCGACCTCGTGTCGAACGCGATCACCGAGGCCTTCGCGGCCGATCTCGACGACGTGCGCGCTCCGTCCGCCGAGGCGAGGGAGCAGGGCAGGGTGTCCGAAACGGAGGGCCGCGAGCGAATCACCTTCCCCTCCGCCGTCTTCCGCGGCGAGAACGGCGACGACCACGGGGTCTTCGGACCGCACCCCTACGAGGCCTACCGGGACGCGGCCCTCGCGGCGGGCGCGGAGCCGATGCGCACCGGGCCGCCCGAGCCGGCGGAGGCGATCGGCCTGCTCGGCCGCTGCGCGACGCGGGAGCTCGAGGAGCTGACCGGAAGGCCGCGCCCGGTGCTCGAGGCGGATCTGTGGGCGCTCGCGCGCGATTGGAGGCTCCGCCCGGTCGGCGTGCTGGGCGGGACCTTCTGGGAGCTCGCCTAGCCCTCGCTGGAGCGGATCAGGTCCACCAGCTCGGGTGGTGCCTTGTCCGGTGAGCCGGAGTCGAACGGCGGGTCCGGGTCGTACTCGATGCCCAGCTGTATTGCCTGGGCCACGGTGTCGCCCGCCATCCGAGCGGCCAGCGTCAGCGCCATGTCGATGCCCGCCGAGACTCCCGCGGCGGTCAGGATCTTGCCGTCCTCAACGACTCGCTCCTGCACCGGCACGGCGCCCAGCTCCTCGAGCCGGTCCATGTAGGCCCAGTGCGTCGTCGCGTGCTTGCCATCGAGGATGCCCGCGGCGGCCAGGACCAACGAGCCCGTGCAGACCGAGGTCGTCCAGGTGGTCCCCTCGTGAACGGCCCGCAGCCAATCGAGGACCTCATCGTCCTCCAGTAGCGGCCGGTTCCCCTGTCCGCCCGGAACCAGCAGCACGTCCGGGTCCGGCAGGTCCCCCAGCGCCAGATCGGCCTCCATCCCGAGCGCGCCGGTGTCGGTGCGCTTGACCCCGGGCTCCTTGGCGACGAATCGAAGCTCGACTCCCGGGATGCGCGAGAGCACCTCGTAGGGGCCGATCGCGTCGAGCGCCGTCAGCTCGTCGAAGATCAGGATC
>DASQCL010000268.1:0-9891 GCA_035634715.1 Solirubrobacterales bacterium | reverse complement strand
CCGCCGAGGAGGATTCCGGCGAGGATGGGGAGGAGGACGAGGAGCGCGAGGAGCTCGGGGTCGAGATCGAGGTCACACCGGCTGGCAAGTCGACGCGCAAGCTCTCGCTTCTCTCGGGGGGTGAGAAGTCGCTCGTCGCGCTCGCCTTCGTCTTCGCAGTCTTCCTCGCCCGGCCCTGCCCCTTCTACATCCTCGACGAGGTCGAGGCGGCCCTGGACGACGCCAACATCGACCGCTTCCTGCAGCTCGTGCGGCGATTCTCCGACCGCGCCCAGTTCGTGATCGTCACCCACCAGAAACGGACGATGGACGCTGCCGATGTCCTCTACGGCGTCACCATGGGCGGCGACGGCGTGACCAAAGTGGTCTCGCGCCGCCTGCCGCGTGAAGTGGAGGACGAGCTGGACGGTGCCGCGCCGCCGAATGCCCGTGCGTCGGCCGAGTCGGAGTCCGAGGGCAGGGGAGTTTTTCGCAGGCTCCGGAAGTCGCTCTCGAAGAGCCGGCAGGCGCTCCAGGCCGAGCTCAGCTCGACGCTGTTCGACAAGCTCGATGACGAGACGTGGGAGCGCCTGGAGGAGGCGCTGATCCTGGCGGACGTCGGCGCGAAGACCACCGCTGACGTGGTCGGGCGGCTGGAGCACGAGTACGAGGTGGGAACCGTCACCGACGGCGAGGCGCTCCGCGAGCGCCTGGTGGAGCTGCTCGCCGAGGTGGCGGCGAGCGACGACGGGCGCATCGACGTCTCCAAGCGGCCGACGCTCCTGATGATCGTGGGCGTCAACGGCACCGGCAAGACGACGACGATCGGCAAGCTGGCCTGGCACCTGAAGCAGGAGCTCGGCCTGTCGGTGATCGTCGCGGCGGCCGACACCTATCGCGCGGCCGCGATCGAGCAGCTCGAGGTGTGGGCCGAGCGCGCCGGCGTGGAGATCGTGCGCGGGTCGCCAAGCGGCGACCCGGGCGCGGTGGTTTTCGACGCGATCTCAGCGGCCGAGTCGCGGGGCATCGACGTGGTCATCGCGGATACTGCCGGGCGCCTTCACACCAAAACGAATCTGATGGAGGAACTGGCGAAGGTGCGCCGCGTCGCCGAGAAGCGCCTCGACGGCGCTCCGCACGAGTCGCTGATCGTGATCGACGCGACCACGGGTCAGAACGGCCTCCGCCAGGCGCAGGCATTCGCACACGCCGTCGACCTCACCGGCGTCGTCCTCACCAAGTTGGACGGCACCGCGAAGGGCGGAATCGCGCTGGCGATTGCCTCCGAGCTCGACCTCCCGGTGAAGCTGATCGGTGTCGGGGAGGACCTTGAGGATCTACGACCCTTCGACGCCCGAGAGTTCGCTGCCGCGCTCCTGGGGGACTAGCTCCGCCTCGTAGCGCGAGTACGCGCGCGCGGCTACCCCGTAAGCTCGAAACCTCCCTGATGTTCGACCAACTCTCCGATCGCCTTCAGGACACGCTGTCCGGCGTTCGCTCGCGCGGCAAGCTGAGCGAGGCAGACGTCGATCGCGCCATGCGCGAGATCCGGCTCGCCCTGCTCGAGGCCGACGTCAACTTCAAGGTCGTCAAGCAGTTCACCTCGCAGGTTCGCGAGCGCTGCATCGGCGAGGGCGTGCTGGAGAGCCTCAATCCCGGCCAGCAGGTCGTGAAGATCGTCAACGAGGAGCTCGCCTCCCTGATGGGCGGCGCGAGCCGCGACATCGCCTTCGCCAGCTCGGGCCCGACGGTGATCCTGATGGCCGGGCTCCAGGGATCGGGCAAGACCACCGCCTGCGCGAAGCTCGCGAAGCTGCTCGCCAAGCAGGGCAAGAAGCCCGCCCTCGTGGCCTGCGACACCCAGCGGCCGGCGGCGGTGGAACAGCTCGTGACCATGGGCCAGCGGGCGGGAGTGAAGGTCTACGAGCAGGGGACCAGCCGCGACCCGACCGAGATCGCCGAGTGGGCGCTCGGGCAGGCGAAGGCGGCGGGCGAGGACGTGCTGATCGTCGACACCGCGGGGCGGCTCCACATCGACGAGGAGCTGATGGACCAGCTGGTTGCGATCCGCAAGCGGACCAAGCCGCACGACGTGCTGCTCGTCCTAGACGCGATGACGGGCCAGGACGCGGTGAACGTCGCCGAGGAGTTCGCGTCGCGGGTGGAGTTCGACGGCGTCGTGATGACGAAGCTCGACGGCGATGCCCGTGGTGGCGCGGCGCTGTCGGTGAGAGCGGTGACGGGCAAGCCGATCCTCTACGCGTCCACCGGCGAGAAACTCGACGAGCTGGAGCGTTTCCACCCCGAGCGGATGGCGAGCCGGATCCTCGGCATGGGCGACGTCATGTCGCTGATCGAGAAGGCGGAGGAGGTCTCGGACGAAAAGCAGGCCGAGGAGCTCCAGCGCAAGATGCGCCGCCAGGAGTTCACCCTCGAGGACTTCCTCTCGCAGATGAAGCAGGTCCGCAAGATGGGCCCGCTCTCGAGCGTGTTGGGGATGATGCCGGGGATGGGCAAGACGATGAAGCAGCTGCGCGAGGTGAACATGGACGAGCGCGAGCTCGACCGCCTCGAGGCGATCATCCTCTCCATGACGCCGGCCGAGCGAGCCCGGCCGGACATGATCGACGGGTCACGGCGGAAGCGGATCGCCCGCGGCTCCGGGACCACGGTCCAGGCCGTGAACCAGCTCGTGAAGCAGTTCGGCCAGATGCGCAAGATGATGGCCCAGATGGCGAGCGGCAAGATGCCCGACCCGCAGCAGCTGCTTAGGGGTATGCGGTGATGCGAGTTGCGGGTTTTTCGGCGCAGCAGCTAACCTGAGCCGCCGCAGATGGCCGTCAGAATCAGACTCACGAGGGTCGGGTCACGCAAGAACCCGAATTGGCGCATCGTCGTCGCCGACCGCCGGTCCCCGCGGGACGGGCGGATCATCGAGACAATCGGTCACTACAACGCGCAGACCGATCCGTCGACGATCGTGATCGACGAGGACAGGGCTCGCCACTGGCTCACCCATGGCGCGCAGCCGACCCGCACGGTCGCGGGTCTTCTGCGAACGCAGGGGATCGAGGCCGTCGGGCGCTGATGCGCGACCTGGTCGAGTTCCTCGCCCGGGCGCTGGTCGAGAATCCCGACGCCGTCGAGGTGACGGAGGTCGAGGAGAACGGCGATCTCATCGTCGAGGTGACCGTCGGGGGCGACGACCTGGGCCGGCTCATCGGCAAGGGCGGCCGTGTCGCGAACGCGATCCGCACGATCGCCAAGGCGGCCTCCACCGGCTCGGATCGCCGGGTATTGGTCGAGTTCATTGAAGATTGACGTCTTCACGCTCTTCCCAGACTGGTTCGACTGGTTTCTGAGCCAGCGCCACGTCCGCAACTCGGTGCAGGCGGGCAACGAGCTCCGGCTTTTCAACTACCGCGACACGACACCGATCGGCGGTGGCCAGGTGGACGACGCGCCGTACGGCGGCGGCGCGGGGATGGTCCTGCGCGTGGACGTGGTCGACGCCGCCCTTGACGCCGCCTACGCGGACGGCACGGAGCCGAGCCGGGTGCTGGTCCTGGCCCCCTCGGGCCGCCAGCTCGACGACGAGCTGGCGCGCGACCTGGCGTCGGAGCCGCACGTGGCCCTGCTCTCGGGCCGGTACGAGGGAATCGACGAGCGGGTGAGGGAGCGCCTCGCGACGGACGCCGTTTCCATCGGCCCGTACGTCCTCTCGGGCGGCGAGCTGGCCGCCATGGTGGTGGCTGATGCGATCATCCGCAAGCTTCCGGGCGCTCTGGGCCATGCGGACAGCATCGTCGAGGAGTCCTTCTCGGAGGCGCTGGGCGGCGCCCCCGAATATCCGCACTACACGCGCCCAGCCTCGTACCGGGGCTGGAACGTCCCGGAGGTGCTGCTGTCCGGCGATCACGCCCGTGTGCGGGAGTGGCGCATGGAGGAGAGCCGCAGGCGGGGCGGGGCGGGGCAGGACGGCTAGGGCCGCCCGCGTCGCCTGGTGCCCCCTGGAATCCAATCGGCGCCTAGTAAGATTCGCCGCCGCGCGGCCCGCGGGCCACGCTTATTTTTCGCCCGCGAGCGGGTGCTTTTCTCGCCCCTCCCTGAACTCGAGGCCATGAGCACGATCATCGAAAGCATCGAGCAGCGCCAGCTGAAGCGCGTGCCGCGCTTTAACGCGGGCGACCGGGTGCGCGTGCACTTCCAGGTCGTCGAGGGGACCCGGCGGCGGACGCAGGTGTTCGAGGGCGTGGTGATCGCTCGCAGCGGCTCCGGGGCCCGCGAGACCTTCACCGTCCGCAAGCAGTCCTTCGGGGTCGGGGTCGAGCGGACGTTCCCGGTCCACTCCCCGAAGATCGAGCGGCTCGAGGTCGTCGCGCGAGGCGACGTGCGGCGGGCGAAGCTCTACTACCTCCGCGGGCGGGTCGGCAAGCGCGCCCGCGTTGCGGAGCGCCGCTGGGGGATCGAGGACGACCTCGTGCTCGCAGCCGAGGAGACCGAGGCCGTTGACTCTGAGGGTGTCGCCCAGAGTGAGGCCGAGCCCGAGGTCGTTGACGCCGAGGAGGAGGAGAGCGAGGGCGGGGACGAAGCTTCAGAGGAGACGTCGGCAGGCGAAGGGGCCGACGTAACCGCCGACGAGGAGGGAGTGGCTGGCGCCGATTCATCCGGGGAATCCGAGGACGAAGCAGAGGATTCCGAGGGTGAGAAGGCCGAGGACGCACGGACCGGCGGTTGAGCCCGCTGATCCCGAAACCCACGACGGGCCGCGGGGCCTTCGTCGAGCTCGTCGTGATCGTCGCGCTCGCGATTGGCCTGGCGCTCCTGATACAGGCCTTCATCGTCAAGCCCTACCAGATCCCCTCCGCATCGATGGAGCCGACGCTGGACATCGGCCAGCGTGTGCTCGTCGACCGAGTCAGCTACCACTTCGGCGACCCCGAGATCGGGGACATCGTGGTCTTCCACCCGCCCGAGGGAGCGATCAACGGAAACCCTCAGTGCGGCGCCCAGACGAGTGGGAACGAGGCCTGCCCGCAACCGGTCGACCAGGAGTCGGACACCAACTTCATCAAGCGGATCGTGGCCGGGCCGGGGGACACGCTCTCGATCAAGGACGGCCACCCGGTCGTCAACGGGGTGGAGGCGAAGGAGCCCTTCATCCGGCCGTGTGGCGGCGGGCCTAGCTGCACCATGCCCAAGACGATCACGATCCCGCCCAACGACTACTTCATGATGGGCGACAACCGCGGCTCGAGTGACGACAGCCGCTTCTGGGGACCGGTCCCACGCAGCTGGATCATCGGCGAGGCCTTCTTCACCTACTGGCCGCCCGACCGGATCGGGTTCCTCTAAGCCGCGACTGAAATTGCGGTCTTTGCGGGGTGAGCCCGGCGGCTGTGCGCTGCCGCGCCGGAATCCACCCGGGCGGTTGTTCATCATGCTCGCGATGGCACGGGCGACGACAGCGGCGGCCAAGGCCGAGGCCCCGGTCGCGCCCGGCGCGGCAAAGCGGCGCACCCGGGCGCGCCGGAGGCGGGCGGCGAAGCTCTTTCGCTTCGATCGCTCCCTCGGTGCGCGGTTCGTGGCGGGCGCCGACGAGGCGGGGCGGGGCTCGCTCGCCGGCCCGCTGGTGGCCGCCGGTGTGCTGATCGACTACGAGAACCTGAGCATGCGCAACCGGCGCGCGCTCTCCGAGCTCGACGACTCCAAGGTCCGCAGCCCGGAGGAGCGCGAGGAGCTGTATCCCTGCGTGCTGCGGGCCGCCGCGCGAGTGGCCGTCACGGTCCGGTGCGTCCGCGGTATCGACGCGCGGGGCCTTCATGTGACGAACCTCGCGGCGCTGGCGCGAAGCCTCGAGCGGGTTGCGGTCCCGGGCGCGGTCTGCCTGACGGACGGGTTCCGGGTTCCGTCGTGCTCCGTCGAGCACCGCGCCGTCATCGACGGCGACGCGACGAGCGCTGCGATCGCGGCGGCGTCGGTGATCGCAAAGGTGACGCGCGATCGCTACATGTGCAACATCGACGGCGCCTATCCGCAGTTCGGGTTTGCCGGCAACGTCGGCTACTCGACCCCGGAGCACCGCGCGGCGATCATCGAGCACGGCCCGTCGGACCTCCACCGCCGCTCCTTCCAGTCGATCGCGTACTCGCAGTTCGAGCTGCTCTGAGCCGCGCCGTCGACACGGCGCGCCTCCCGGTGCTGCGCGCCGCCGCGCAGCTCCTCCACCGTCCGTCAACCGCCGGAGATCCGGCGGACGTGGCCCGGGAGACCGCGGGCATCCAGGCCCAGGACCTGAGGGCGGGGCGTCTCGGCTTCCGGGCCCGGAGCGCGCGGTTGCGCGCCGCAGTCGTGGACCGGGCGCGGATCGAGGAGCGCTCGATCGTCCGCACCTGGGCGATGCGCAGCACGATGCACCTGCTTGCGACCGAGGACATCGGTTGGGTCCTACCGCTGTTCGACCCCGGCCTCGCGGCGGACTCGCGCCGCCGTCTCGGGCAGCTCGGGCTCGACGCGAATTCCCAGAAGAGAGCGCTCGAGGCGATCGAGAGGGCGCTGGAAGCCGACGGCTACCTCGGCCGCACCGAGCTCGTGGAGCGGCTCGGGCAGGTGGGGATCGAGATCGACGCTGCCCGCCGCGTCCACCTGTTTCGCTTGGCGACGGGGGAGGGCCTCGCGATCCTCGGTCCGGACCGGGGCGCCGAGACGCTGCTCGCCCTCGCGAGTGACTGGGTGGGCGAGCACCCGCCGCACGACCGCGACGCCGCGGTCACCGAGCTCGCTCGCCGCTACCTGCGCGCCTTCGGCCCGGCGACTGAGGCAGACTTCGCGGGCTGGTCGGGGCTCCCGCTGCGCGACGTCCGCGCCGGCCTGGGCCGTATTGCCAGTGAGCTGGTGGAGGTGCGGTTTGGGGAGCAGCGCGCGTGGACGCTGCGCGGCGCGGCTCGCCATCCTCGCGGGCGCATCGTCCGCCTACTGCCGGCCTGGGACAACTACCTGATGGGCCACCGCGACCGCGACTTCATCGCCGGCCCCGAGCGCTGGCCCACGGTGATGCCCGGCGGTGGGCTGATCCGGCCGACGATCCTGGTGGACGGGGTGGCGGTCGGGACGTGGAGTGTGCGGCGGAAGGGACGCGAGATCCGGGTGGAGCTCGAGCCGTTCGAGGAATTGAACGACGAAATAACGGCGGCAACGAGGGAGGAGATCCAGGACGTCGAGCGCTTCGAGGCCTAGAACGCCGCCCTTACGTGCTCCCAGTCGACCGCCTGTCCCGCGGCGTCGATCCGCACGCCGACCACATCGAAGCGCAGGCTGTCGTGCCGGGGGACGAACCCGTCGTGGTCGTGGAGCCAGGCGATGGCCAGCGAGCGGAGCTTTCGCTGCTTGCGCCATCCGACGGCGAGCACCGGACGCTCGGGTCCGGCCATCGCGCCCGCGCTGAGCGCCTTCACCTCCACCAAGACGAGCTCGCGGCCGTCGAGGGCGATCAGGTCGATCTCGCCCGCGACCTCGCTGGTCCGCTGGTTGCGGGCGACGATCCGCATCCCGGATCGGGACAGCCGTGCGGCCACCAGGGTCTCGGCGTGGCCTCCCAGTCGCATGCGGGCGCTCGGCATGGCCGGTCACGCTAGGCCGCGCCGCTGCGCGTGTGGCGCGCCGATCGTCACGGATCCGGCACGTCTATCGGCCACAGGTTCTACGGTCGGGCCAGAGCGGAGATACTGCGTAGGCGATGCCGGGGGAGAACGTTGAGATCGTCCGCGCCGCAATCGATGCCTGGAGCCGAGGCGACTGGGATACCGCGTTCGAGAACGCCGCTCCAGATCTCGAGTTCGACAACACGCGCAACCTCGGTGAGTGGCGGGCAGTTCGCACCACTCCCGCCCAGGTGAGGCGCGACTGGGAGACCTTCACTGAGCTCTGGGAGTCGGTCAGCATCGAGGTCGAGGATGTGATCGAGGTCGGTGATCAAGTCGTCAGCCGTCATACGACCACGCTCCGGGGGCGGGACGGGGTCGAGGTCACGGCCCACGTGCAGTACCTGTGGCGGCTCCGCGATGGGTTGATCACCCACGTCGCCTCCTACCGGGAGTGGGAAGAAGCCCTAGAAGCTGCCGGGCTGCGGGAGTAGGCGGGGCTTGTCTGCGCCTGGTTCGCGTGAGAGGATCGGCCTCCGTAGCGAGCGACGATGGGAGCGAAATATGACCGGGACAGGCTTGATTCAGCGCTTTTATGACGAAGTGATTGGGAAGGGAAACCTCGATCTCATTGACGAGCTGGCGACCGATGGCATCGTCGATCACGAGGAGGGCCTGCCCGGCCAGCCGTCCGGTAAGGAGGGGGTTCGGTTCTTCGTCACCGCGATGCGCGAGGGATTTCCGGACCTTCGGGCGAAGGAGAGCGAGCCGACTCTCGCTGAGGGTGACCTCGAAGCCGCCCGCACGATCCTGACCGGCACTCACCAGGGCGAGTTCATGGGCGTGGCGGCGACGGGCAAAACGGTGGAGGTCGAAAGCATCGACATCATTCGCCTAGAGGATGGAAGGGTCGCCGAGCACTGGGGTGTCACCGACACAATGAGCCTCATGCAGCAGATCGGGGCGATACCCGGGTAGCAGGCTCCAGGCGCTGAAGCCAACCGCCCCACTCGCGGGCACACGGCCCTCTCCGCTGGTCAGGAGGGCTCTCGCGTGTCTCGCTCCCGTTGCAAGGGAGGGACCACCGTGAATCCGTAGGGAAGAAAGGCGGGCTCGGCTTTCTGCGCGTGATCGGGCACTTGCCGGCCTCAGGAGGGACTGCGAATGACCGGACCCCGCTGTCGTCCCACCACGCGCAGGACGTAGGCGTCGCGCACGCTGGAGTAGCGGAACAGCGTCGCGCCGAGGACCCTGGCGACAGACCGCGGAACGTAGTGGCGGGCTCTAGGGTTGTTTCGCATTAAGCACACCCTGGGCGCTGGTTTTAGGCGGGCGGAGCACGGAGATACCTACTGCACCCCTGGATAGATCCCGAGCCGCTCCTCGTCGCGCTCCCGGTCCAAGCGGGCGACCGCGTCGCGGTACACGCGAACCTGCTCGTCGAGTCCCTCGCCGATGCTTGCTCGGAGTACCCGGAACGACTCGCAAACCAGCCCCTGCATCATCGTCAGACGCAGGTACTCCTCATCGGCATGGAGTTCGTTTAGCTGCGCAACCGTCCCGTGCAGCAGGGCGAATCCCTCCAGGTCGCTCCCGTGCGGGCCGAGCAGGATGATCTGAAAGTCCTCGATTTGGCCCTCCTGCTTCAGTTGCCGCCAGTACGCGAGGGTCTCGTCGAAGACCTCGAGCCCCTTCAGCTCGCGACCCCGCACAGGGGTACCCCAACTTAGAAAGAGGGCAGCCTCAGCCATACTCGCCCGCTGCCCCCAATCTCAGCATTCAATCAACACCGCCGGCACGAAATTTGCGCACTTTGCGACGATCTTCGCCCCGGTTCCGACCACGGGCCACTGGAGCCGATTATCGGGTTCGTGCTCGCTAGGGCGCCTCGAGCGACTTGAGCCCCATCCATCGCCCTCAGCCGCTCACAGGTACCGGAATCGGCTCACACAGGCTCCTCCTTTTCGCGCAAAGCAGAAGCGAAGGTCGCTCGGTCGGTTCGCTTTAACCGGCGGATTCGCTGACGTGGCCGACGATGAAGCTGCGGGGCTAAGGGAGGAACGAAAGACGGCCGACAAGGTAGGAGAAGGGGTGAATGGGTGAGGCCGAAGATGCCGGAGGAGAAGCTGCTTGCGGAGCTTGAGCGGATCGTCGCCGAGCAGGATCGGCAGTCGGCCGGTAACGGGCGGCGTAGCGTGAACGCGATCGCCGACGTCTTCAACGAATCACTCGCAGAGGCGATTGTGGACGAGGCGACGCGGCTGGGCCAGAA
>DASQCL010000267.1:0-3628 GCA_035634715.1 Solirubrobacterales bacterium | reverse complement strand
GGTCGTCAAGCCCAGCTCGTCCGGATATGCGGAGACCGCGCAGCGGCTGAGCGACGCCCTCGAGTAGCGCCAGCTCACGGTTTTCGCCCGCGTCGATCACGCGTGAGGTGCGCGTGAGGCGGGCCTGGACCTCCCGGACGAGGAGGTCATCCTGTTCGGCAATCCGAAGGCGGGACGCCGCTGATGCAGGCGGACCGGCGGATCGGCATCGAGCTGCCGCTGTGGATCCTGATCTGGCAGGGGAAGCGACCGCGTGATACTCGGCTACAGAGAGAGCCGACGCCCTCAAGGCATCCTGGCGCGGCGCGCTATTTCCAGAGCGTCCGCACGCCTGCGCGAGCAGCTAGCCCGCCCTTCAGGGTCGCGGCCGCCTTCGCCTTGCCGCCGGTGCCCTGGACGAGGCCATGCTTCAGATCCACCTCAACGGTGCCGGTGTCCTCGGGGAGATGGCGGAACCCGATGGTGTGGCGGAGGAGGCGGACCTTGATTCCGTTGTAGGACGTCCTCGGTCCGGTGAGGGGGAACTGGATCTGGGGATCGCCGTGCGCGAACACGGCCACCTCTCCGAGGACGCCGCGCCCGGCGGCGATCGCGAGTTTTCGAGTCTTGATGGAGCTTTTCCTGATGGCGATCGCTCCGGAGACTGAGTAGCGGACCTGGCTGTCGCCGGAGCCGGCCACGCTGGCACTCAGCAAGCACGGCGCCAGGACGAGCGAGGTCGACTTGCCGTTGACCTTCAGCGGGTGGGACCCGTCGCCGAGGGAAGAGAGTTGGCGCGGCGTTATGCGGACCACCTTGGCGCGCATGTCGATCGAACCGAGCTGGACCCGTACTGGCCTCGACGACGAGAAGGTGAGCGGCGACTCAGGGGTGGCCGGATTCCTGCCGGTGACGTTGACGCCGGCCACCGGCGGTACCGATACGACGCGGCAGGAGCCCTCCCGGACCAGCGAGTGTGGCTCGTTGGCGAGGTTGCGCGGACCGAGCGGCACGGTCGGGGGTGACTTGACCGTGACGGATCCAACCGAGTTATGGGCGGTCACCTGGCACGCGAGCCGCTTCCCGTAGTCGGCGTTGGTCGCCACGCGGCGCAAACTGGTCGCGCCCGGGATCGGGTTTCCCGCCCGCAGCCAACGGAACCTGAGGGCGCCGCTGACGTGAGACGTCTTACAGGTGAGCGTGGAGCCCACCGCGGGCGTGCCGGAGACGACGGCCGCCGCCGAGGGAGCCGGGTAGGCGCGGCCGCTCAGCGGGATCTGCGTCACCGGGCCCGGGGTGTTCGAGATGAGGAAGATCGACGCCTCCTTGAGGCCTGGTGTGGTGGGCGCGAACGCCACGCGGAAGGTGCAGCTGTTCCCCGCGTGCACGATTTGCCCCGAGCAGTTGTCGTTCGCGACCGGGAACCCTTGGGGTGTTCCCGAGACCACCAGCAGCTGTTGTACCTGGAGGTCGAAGTCGCCTTTGTTGGTGATGTGGATGGTCCTCGAGCTCGACGAGGAGCCCACCTTCACCGCGCCGTAGTCCTCGCTCGAGGGCGACGCCTTCGGGTCGGGTCCGCTGAGGGCGACCGCCGTGATGGGCGTCGTGGTCGGGCTGGATGGACTGTCGGAGGTGACCACGAGGTTCGCGCTGGCCGGGCCGGTGGGGCCGGTCGGGTTGAAGTTGAGGCCGATCCCGCAGGTGTTGAACGAGAACAGGGTCGTCCCGGCGCAGTTGCCGCCGTTGATCGAGAAGAGCCCGGCGTCCGGCCCCGTGATCGTGACGCTCGAGATCGCCGTCCCGAAGCTCGAGGTCTGAACGTTCGCGTTCTGGAACTCCCCGCCGAAGTACCAGGGCTGGGGGTTGAAGGCGATCGGGTTCGGGCTCACGCTGAGGGTGCCGGCCTGCGCATTGGCGCTCAGCGCCACCGATGCCGTCCCGACTCCGTCGTCGACATCCAGCGACGCGCTCTTCGCCCCTGCGCTCGTCGGCTGGACCTGGACCGCGACCGAGCACGAGTCGCCGTCGTTGAGGTTCGCACCCGGGCAGTTGTTGTTGAAGGTCGAGAACTGGGAGGCGTCGGTGCCACTCAGCGAGACGGACGACACGTTGACAGGGGAGCCCTCGTTGTTCGTGAACGTGAACGTCTGCGACGGGGACGTTCCGTAGCGATTGACGTTCCCCCAGTCGTAGGAGGCGGGAGCCGGCGTTAGCGCCGCCAGTGCGCTCGCGGGAAGGGCGAGCAGTGACAACACGACGATGGCGAACACAACGGGGTATCGCTGAATCGCGCTCATGGGTGCTCAGTCGACATCGAACGCCACAGTCAAGCCGATGCGTAGGAGTGGACGAAACATCGGCTCGGCCTAGTGGGTGGGCTTTCGTACCACGTGGCGATAGTCCTTCCCAAGCCGCGTGGGCAGACCAAGTACACCCCCGAGCTATCCGGTGGCTACGCTGGCCGCCTCACCCTGCGTCCGTTGCGCAGCGGGGACCCCCAGCCGACTCTCCGACGACTCCAGCAGCTCGTCGAACAGCGTCATCCACTGGTTGCCCACCGCCACGGGGTCGTGCACCTGGTTCACGTAGCGGCGGCCGTTTCCGCCAAGCTGCCGGCGTAGCGACTGGTCGCGCGAGACCAGGTCGGCGATCCGGACCAGCTCTGAATGAGAGCCGCCTGCGATGCGGCCCACAGCTCGCGCCTCGATCTGTCCGCCTGGGTCGCATTGAAAAGACAGCACCGGAACCGCGCGCGCCCAGGCCTCGAGGAACACGTTCGGCATCCCCTCGTGGGTCGAGGTCGAGACGACCGCGAACGATCGCTCGATCAGGTGCAGGACGCGATCCCGCCGGACCTGTCCGATCAGCTCCAGGTTGGGGAGTCGCCGCGCGGCACTCCGGAGCTCCGCGACCATCCGCCTCGAAACTGCCCGGTCCTCCTCTGGATCGTCCTCGCCCTCCTCAAAGACCATTCGGAACCGCCTATCCGGCAGCGCCTCGGCGAGCCTCACGTACTCGAGTGGCTGCTTGTACGGCATCAACCTGCCGATCCAGATGAAGCCATCGGGCTCCCGCGTCGCAGGGGCGGAGGGCTCGACGAAGCTGGGAATCCTCGTGGCTCGATGGTCCTTGCCCAGTCCCTGCCGAACGAGGCCCAGCTGGTGCTCCGTCTGCGCGACGATCGCATCGGTTCTGCGAAGCGCTGCGCGGTAGCCCCTGGTCGGCGAATGGATGCTCCGCTTCTCGTCGAAGGCGAAGTCCAGGTCGTTCGCGCCCGCGAAGACCAGCTTGCGTCGATGCGCCTGGCAGAACATTGCCCCGACGAGCAAACGAGAGCGACCCGTCCTGAACAGGTAGACCGCCGCATCGGCGTCGGCCATGCTTCGCCAGATGTTGACGGCCTCGGCTGCGCTCCCGATCAGCGGAACATCGCCGCGGTCGGGCGCACGCTCGATCAAGCTGGGTGAGGGCGGTATGGCGGGGGCCAAGTCCTCGACCGGAGAGACGATGTGCGCAACCCTCACGCCGCGGGCTGCGAGGGCTCGTGCCAGCAGCACGGTTTGGAGCTCCGCCCCTCCGCCCACGGGGCCGGATCGCCGATAGTGGCCGGCCGCAAGCGGCATGTATATGGCGACGTCGAATCTGGGCG
>DASQCL010000266.1:0-2658 GCA_035634715.1 Solirubrobacterales bacterium | reverse complement strand
ACTTAGCCAGACACTCGACCTCCCCTTGACCGAGACCACCCCGCAGGTCAAGACGCACACCTGGCTCAGTCCACCGCTCGAAGCCCCGTTCGCCCCCCTGACGAGCGCGGACGCGACGCTTGAGTTGTGGACCAAGTCGGTTGCAGGGGCCGCGTACCAGGGCGACCTGTGCGCCTATGTCTTCAAGCGCATCACGGTCAAGCAGCAGCTTCCCGGAAACATCACCAACACGTTCGTCTTCGACTCGCCGGCCACGCTCGCCAACGCCCACCCCTATCTCGAGATTCAGAAGGCGACCTGGCCGCAGGACTGGACGAAGCTCTCAACCGGAAGTTTCGGCGTGACCATGCTGAGCGTTGACAGCGTTCTCACCTACCTGAGCAGCCATGGAATTCCGGGAACGCT
This sequence comes from Solirubrobacterales bacterium, assembly GCA_035634715.1. GTDB lineage: Bacteria > Actinomycetota > Thermoleophilia > Solirubrobacterales > 70-9 > AC-56. Next base: position 2,253 of record DASQCL010000266.1, on the reverse strand, counting down.
GACATCGCCCAGTCAGCGCCTCGGCCTTGCCCTGACCGTCAACGGCTCAGGGACCAGCGGGGACGCGTTGGACGTGATGTACGACCACCCGACGTTCGACAGCAGGTTCGAATTCGACACAACCCAGGGGATCTGCATCATCCCGTGCTCTTAACCCGGGGCGGAATGCAGCCGATGAGGGTTAGCGGAATGACTCAAGTGGTTCGAATCGGGAGTAGAGCGTGGTAGCGGCCCTTGCAGTTCCAGCCGGACTGATCTTTGGAAGCTTCGCGACCGTCGTCGCCCATCGCGTGCCCCGACGCGAGTCGTTCGTGGCGGGCCGTTCGCGGTGCCCTCACTGTGGCTCGACGATCGCTGCCTACGACAACATCCCCGTGGTCTCATGGTTGCTCCTGAGGGGCCGCTGCCGCAACTGTCGCGAGGCGATACCCGCGCGGTATCCGCTGACAGAGCTGACAATGGCTGCGCTGTTCGTCGCGACCGTCCTGATCCTGGGCACGGATGACGCGACCGAACTCGCGTTGGGCCTGACGTTCTGCGCGCTCCTGGTCGTGGTCACGCTCACGGATCTCGAGCGGCGCGTGATCCCCAACGCGGTGCTGGCCGCGGGCGCAGTGGCGGCGGTCGCGATAGCCGCGATCGGCGATCCGAGCAGCCTTCCAGACCGCGCGATCGCGGCCGCCGCAGCCGGGGGCTTCCTGCTCCTGGTCGCGCTGGTTTACCCGCGCGGCATGGGGATGGGCGACGTCAAGCTGGCCGCCGTCATGGGCCTGTATCTCGGCCGCTCGGTGGCGCCCGCCCTCCTGATCGGGTTTGCCGTCGGCGCCCTTGTCGGGATCGCCATGATGGCCCGGCGCGGTGCATCGGCACGCAAGCAGGCCGTTCCCTTCGGACCCTTCCTGGCGCTGGGCGGATTAGTCGCGCTGTGGTGGGGAAACGCGCTTGTCGACTGGTATCTGACGACTTTCATCAACGGCTGATGGCCAATCGGCCAGGCACCTCGCAGCCCGCTTAAGCATTCGCTTATTCGGTCGATTCAGGGCTTGGAAGCCCAAGCGGACGAATGGACGATGCCAAGGATGCTCTCGACACCGAAGAACAAGCGATTGGTGGGCCTGGACATCCAGGCGGGCAGCGTCGCCGCCACCGAGGTGTCGTCCAACGGGCATACGGCGGTTACGAGGTTCGGGACGATGCCGCTCCCCCCCGGTGTGGTGCGTGAGGGCGAGGTCGCCGATGCGGAGCAGCTCACTGCCGTTCTGAAGGAGCTGTTCGCACACAACAAGCTCGCCAAGTACGTCCGCCTCGGTCTCGCGAGCCAGCGGGTCGCGGTGCGCCTGCTGCGGCTTCCGGCGATCGACGATCACAAGGAGCTCGAGACGGCGGTCCGCTTCCAGGCCCAAGACCTCGTGCCCATGCCCCTCGACCAGGCCGTGCTGGACTGGCAGGTGGTAGGCCACACAAGCGGGGACGATGGCGAGCGCCGGCTCGACGTGGTGGTCGTCGCCGCTCGGCGCGAAGCCGTTCGAGGCATGGTCTCGGCACTTCGCGGAGCCGGCCTCCGACCGACCGGGGTGGACCTCTCGGCCTTCGGAATGATTCGGGCTCTCGCGAACGGCGACCGCGCGCCCGTCGGACCGGGCACGCACGTTGACGCTCCGGTGGCCACCTCTGGCGCCAACGACCAGGGCGTCGCGGAGCATATGGGCGGGGACGGCTCGGCGGCCGTCGTCGCCGTGGGGGAGGACGGGCCGGCCGTTCTCTACTGCGACATCGGCGACATCACCAACGTCGCGGTGGCCCGCAGATCGGCCTGCCTCTTCACTCGAGCCTGTCCATTTGGCATCGAAGGGATTGCGCAGCGACTCGCGGAGCGGAGGCAGCTCACGCTCGAGCACGCACGCGAATGGATCGTTCACGTTGGACTCGAGGCTCCGGTCGAGACGATCGACGGCGATCCGGAGATCGTGTCGGCAGCGCGCGACGTGCTTGCCGAGGGCGCGAGCCGCCTGATCGACGAGCTTCGCCTGACGCTCGACTACTACGCGGCCCAGGATGGTGTCGTCGAGGTCGACGGCGTCGTTGCATGTGGGTCGGGAACGACGATTCCGGGGCTCGTGGAGCGCCTCCAGCGCGACCTCGCCCAACGATTCGAGATCGGACGTCCACCCGAGCTGGCCCATCTGGACGACGCAACCGCCGCCCGGCTGACCGTGTCGTTCGGCCTGGGGGTGGAGGGATAACCGTGCGTCC
>DASQCL010000265.1:0-3936 GCA_035634715.1 Solirubrobacterales bacterium | reverse complement strand
TCTGGTGGGCGAGAAGGCGGGCAGCGTAGCAGCGGGACCGGGGCTCGCCGGGGGGAGCGGGCATCGGTAAGGTCAAAAGGTGCCGAGGCCGGAGACCATCTACCTGTTCGCCCTCGCCTGCGCGGGGCTGGTCATGCTGCCGGGCCCGGCGCTGATCTTCATCGTCACGCGAGGTGTGGTTCACGGCCGTCGCGGCGGGCTGATCTTCAACGTCATCGCCGCGATCGGCGACTCACTCTTCGCGCTGGCGGCCGCGAGCGCCGGCGGGCGCCTCCGCAGGCGGCTCCACAGCCGCCGGCTTGCGCAGACCAGCGGCGTCATCTACCTGGAGCTCGGTGCCGTCGCCGCGCTGAGCCACAGTCACACCACCAAGAGCTGACCCGTACGAGGAGGGCAGGACCATGAGCGACCTCGCCGCGACGTTCGACGCGCATGTCCAGGCCGAGTTCCAGGACCTCGACCTCGGGGCCACAATGGCCACGATGTCAGCCGACCCGTACGTCCACCACGTGCCCACGATCACCGGCGGCAACGGGACCGAGGGCGTGCGGCACTTCTACGGCCACCACTTCATCGGCAAGTGGCCCGACGACACCGAGACGCGGCAGATCTCACGAACGATCGGCGACAACCAGGTCGTCGACGAGCTGCTGATGACCTTCACGCACGACCGCGAGCTGGACATCATGCTCCCCGGCATTCCGCCCACGGGCCGGCGCATCGAGATCCCGGTCGTAGTCGTGGTGGGCTTCGAGGACGGCAAGGTCCACCACGAGCACATCTACTGGGACCAGGCGAGCGTGCTGGCCCAGGCCGGGCTGCTCGATCCGGCCACGGTTCCGGTCACCGGGTCTGAGCAGGCCGAGGCGCTGCTAGACCAGGAGCGGCCCAAGAACGGGCTGCTCGCTTGACGGCGATGAATCCGCCAGTTCCCGGCGGTCTATAGCTCAGTACAAACGAAGAGGAGGAGAACGACGTGGGGAAGCTCAAGGCGTTCATCACGATGTCCATCGACGGCTACGTCGCTGGACCCGGCCAGAGCGAGGAGAACCCGCTGGGCGTCGGCGGGGAGCATCTGCACGACTGGCTCATTCCGCTGAAGGCCTTCAACGAGGCGCACGGCCGGGAGGGCGGCGAGGTGACCGCGAGCTCACCTGTCGTGGAAGCGTGGTTCGAGAACGTGGGCGCGGAGATCATGGGTCGCAACATGTTCGGCGGCGGACCCGGACCCTGGGGAGACGACCCCTGGACCGGCTGGTGGGGAGACGACCCGCCGTACCACAACCCCGTCTTCGTCCTCACGCACCACGAGCGCGAGCCCCTGGAGATGGAGGGCGGGACGACCTTCTACTTCGTTACCGAGGGGATCGAGTCGGCGGTCGGGCAGGCCCGGGAGGCGGCGGGCGACAGGGACATCTCCATCGCCGGCGGCGCACAGGCCATCCAGCAGTACCTGGCCGCCGGCCTGATCGACGAGCTGGAGATCTCGATCTCTCCACTTCTCCTCGGCGGCGGGGAGCGACTCCTCGACAACCTCGGCGATGCCGAGATCGGACTGGAGCAAGCCGGCGTCGTCGAGGGCGTTGGCGTCACGCACATCAGCTACGGGGTAGTGAAGGACTGAGCTGACGACGAAGGAGGTGCGGCCGATGGCCATCATGCCGCTGAAGGGAGGCTGCAACTGTGAAGGAGTCCGCTTCGAGGTCTCCGAGCGGCTCCACGGGGCGCTCTACTGCCACTGCACGCGCTGCCAGCGCCGCACCGGGACGGCGTTCTCGGTCAGCGCGCTCACCGTTCCCGGCTCGTTCAGGATCACGCGCGGGGAGGAATTGGTCCGCTCATGGCAGCCACCCGGCGGCTGGGGAAAGGCCTTCTGCGGGGAGTGCGGAAGCCATCTCTTCAGCACCAGCCTCGATGACCCGGAGCTCGTCGCCGTCCGCATGGGGGCGCTCGACGAGGACCCGGGCACCCGGCCGAGCTTCCACCAGTTCGTCGACTACGCGGCGGCGTGGGACGTGCTGCCCGACGACGGACTGCCGCGATACGGCGAGCGGGTGCCGGCCGACGTTCGGCAGGGCGAGTAAGCGCGCCTCAGCCCGGGGCGAGCGCGGTGCGCATGGATCGCCGGGCCACGGCGAACACCTCGGGGTCGCGCGAGAGCTGGAAGCCGTAGCTCGCCGCCGCCGCCAATGCGTTGAGCTGGAATGCGACGTCGCGCTCGTTCGTGTCGGCGGGAAGATCGCCGGCCTCGATCGCCGTGGCGACCTCCCGCTCGAGCACGCCGAACCAGCGCTGCATCGTCCGCGCGACGGCGTCGCGCAGGGGGCCCGGGCGAGCGTCGTACTCGACCGTGGCGGTGGTCAGGAAGCAGCCGCCCGGCATCGCTCCGCGCTCGTGATAGGCGAGCCAGCGGTCGCAGAGTGCGAGCAGGCGGGGCAGGCCGGGGCGCTCGCCGGCGACCGGGCCCCACACCTCGTCGGTGAACTGCTCGACCGCGCCCTCAAGCGCCGCGAGCTGTAGCTCCTGTTTGCTGCCGAAGAGGCTGAAGACGCTGCTCTTGCGCATCCGGGCCTCGTCGGCCAGGCGGCCGATCGTCAGGCCCTCGAGGCCCTCGACAGAGGCGCGCTCCACGGCGGCTTGCGTGACCTCGGAGCGGGTCTCGGCCACTGCTGCTGCTGAGCGGCGGGGCATTCCGGGCATGATACCGTACGATCGTCCGATAAAAGGAGGAACGGATGAAGGTGCGATGGCTGGGTTGGGCGGGCGTAGAGATCGAGGCGGACGGGGCATCTGTCGTCATCGATCCGCTCGAGGATCCCGGCGCCACGTTCGCCGCCCTCGGCGACGGCGCCCGAGACGTCCAGCTGCCGCCGGTCGTCGCCGCCGAGGCTCGGCGGACGGCGGTGGGCGGAATGGTCAGCCACCTGCACCGCGACCACGCCGACTCGGGAGCGCTTGCCGCCGCCATGGCACCCGGAGCGACCGTCCACGAGCCCGCCTGGCCCGGTGGTGACGAGGCGGAGAACCTCGCTCTGGCGCAGGCGAACGCGGAGCTCGAACGCTCCGGCCTCGCCCGGCGGCAGGTCGAGCAATGGGAAACGGCTGACGCTGGGCCGTTCGCGATCACGCCTCTGCCCGCGGTCGACGGCCTCGGCGACCCGCAGGTCTCGTGGCTCGTGGAGGCGGGCGGACGCCGCGTGCTGCACCTCGGCGACACCATCTTCCACGGGTACTGGTGGCGAATGGCTCGCCGCCACGGCCCCTTCGACCTGGTCTTCGTTCCGATCAACGGCGCCGTGATCGACTTCCCGCACCTCCAGCCGCCCAGCGTCCTTGCCGCGGCCATGGAGCCCGAACAGGCCGCTCTTGCCGGCGACCTCTTGGGGGCGCGGACCGTCGTGCCGATGCACTACGACGGCTACGGGATCGACCCGTGGTACCGCCCGATCGACGACGCGGCGGGCAGGTTCCGGGCAGCAGCAGCGGGCCGCTCCTATGCGGCCCGCGTGCTGAACCCCGGTGAGACTGTCGAGCTCGCCGGCCCGTAGGCCGACAGCGGTCGGCTAGCTCGCCGCGGCCGTGTCGGCCGGCGCGCCGAGGTCCTTGTTCTCGGCGACGAACTGGCTGGCGATGAAGGTCGCGCCCTGCGGGTCCTCGAGGACGGTCATCCTCACCCACGGAGCGTCCATCGGCGGAACCAGCACCTTGGCGCCCAACTCAGGGGCCTTCGCTGCGATCGCGTCCGCGTCGTCGACGCCGAAGGTCACGCTCCAGTGCGCCGGCGTGTCGGGCTGGTCCTCCGGGATCGGATTGATCGATGCGACCACGTCCTCGAAGCCGGGCGGGCCGCCGACCTCGGCGACCTGCTTGCGAAGCCCCGGGTTGCTCTCCTCGAGGTGGTCGCCATAACCGGGCATCGTCCACATCTCGGCGCCG
>DASQCL010000264.1:0-14040 GCA_035634715.1 Solirubrobacterales bacterium | reverse complement strand
CACCGAGACGATGATCAGGATCCTGCGCCGCCACGAGGCTCCGGCGAAGCGCGTCCTCACCCAGTACGTGCGGGGCGCGCTGCGCCTCGGTCCGCACTCCGGAAATGAGCCGGTCCTCCCGCCAGGCATGAGCAACCTCGCCACGATGCTTCGCGAGGCCGGGTACGAGGTGGCCTACAAGGGCAAGTGGCATCTCACCCACCCCTCCGGGGACGGCGCCCTCCTCAGCGGCTGGGACCAGAGCGACGCGACTCGAATCGCCGCTGACTACGGCTTCGCCGACTGGGAGGCTCCCGACGCGGGCGAGAACGCGAAGGCGGAGAACTTCGGCGGCGGCAACGCGGGACACGGCAGGGGTTGGGACGAGGTGTACACGTCCCAGGCCGAGCGCTGGCTCGGCCGGGCGGACCTCCCCGAGCCCTTCTGCCTGGTCGTCTCCCTCGTCAACCCCCACGACGTGCTCGGCTATCCCGCGTCCTACCTGCGCGGCGGCTACGCGGCCGACGAGTTCCGCGGGCTCGGTGTGGAGCTCCCGCCGACCGTGGACGAGGACCTCGGGACCAAGCCCGGCGTCCAGGCCCTGACGCGGATGGGGATGAACGCCTACCTGGGCCCGCTTCGCAACCGGCGCGCCGAGCTCGACTACGTCAACTTCTACGCCCACCTGCACCGCGTCGTGGATCGCAAGCTGGGCCGCCTGCTCGCTGCGCTCGGCAGCGCCGACGACCCGGGCTCGCTGCGGGCTCGAACCGTCGTAGTCCGGTGCGCCGACCACGGCGAGATGGGCCTCTCCCACGGCGGCCTGCGCCAGAAGATGTTCAACACCTACGAGGAGACGATCAACGTGCCGCTCGTCTTCTCCAACCCGGCCCTGTTCGCCGACGCCGCCGAGACCGACGCGCTCGCGTCGCTGGTCGATGTCGTGCCGACGTTGCTCTCGCTCGGCGGACGCGAGGCCAACGGCGACCTGCGCGGACGTGACCTGACGCCGGTCATGGCAGCGAGCGCAAACCCCGACGCCGAGCTGGCCCGGCGTGCGGAGGTCGCCCTCTCCCACGTGCTCGATCACCCCTCCCCGGCGCCCTCGGTCCAGGACGCCATCCATTTCACCTACGACGATCACCAGGCGGCCACAGCGATGCAGGACGCCCCCGGCCAGCCGAACCGGATCCGCGCCATCCGGACCCGCGACGCGAAGTACGCGTTCTACTTCGACCCCAAGGGCCACGAGCAGACGGAGTACGAGCTCTACGACCTCGAGCGCGACCCGCTGGAGGTCGAGAACCTGCTCCGCGTGCGCACCGGCGAACCGTGCTCAGTGGCGGCCGGGGCGCTTCACGCCGAGCTCAGCCAGCGCCTCGACCAGGCGATGGCCGAGTGTCGCACCGCACCCCGGGGCCTCGCCTAGTACGCGCAGACGGCTACAGGCCGGCCTCGTAGAGAGCACCGATTGTCCGCCGCGGCGTTGAGTCCCGCCTCCCAACCGCCCAGCCACGGGTCGAGATAGTCTCGGCTCGTGGCGCTTCAGCAACATCGGATCGGGGACGTAGTCCGGTTCAGCGACACGCAGACGTGCGAGACAGCGGGGTGCGGGAACAAGACTCCAGAGCGCATCTGGATGGGCGAGCGCTGGCGCTACACCTGTGAGGATCACCGGGCTGCCGTTCAAGAGGAGCTGCTAGGGGGCGGCGTCGGGTCCGGTTTCACTTCGACGTGTGGCAGGCCGGACTGTGATGCGCGGTGGGTTGGCACGATTGGCCAGCCCAGCGCCAGCCCACAAGCGGCCGAGAAACCCAACGTGGTGATCTGCGCGAACCGCCATAAGTTCGCTGTTCTCGAGATGCGGGCTACTCCCGGAAGTCCAACTGCATACCGGCTCGGTCCGGAGATTGGCGGGGCACCGACCGATCGATAGCGCGGCGTCAGGCGACGTAGATGTTGTGTCGGCGTCGACCGCGACGCCACGGGGATGGTTGAACTGGCCCGAGTGACGGCAAGTGCGATTAGGTCGTTACCCGCGCCGAGGGCGACCAGCCGCTCCGCTTCTGCAGATCGGTGCTCGTCTCGGAGCGGGCTTGGACCTCGTACGTGTGACCGGCCGTGACGGGAACCGGTCTGTTGTTGGAGCCGAAGATCGCCGCCGAGAATGCGACGTTGTTCCCCCATTTCGTCCAGGCCCCTCCGTCGACGCGATAGCGAACGTCGAATCTGTTCCCGGTCTCGTTCGTTCCCGGCGACCACCGGACGCCGAACGAGGTAGCGGTCCTGCTGAACACCGCGGGCCTGATATAGAGGGTGCCCTGCATGCCGCGCGTTCGGTGGGGCTCGCAGTAGTAGTGGAAGCGTCCGGCGGACGGGGTGATCGTGTAGCCGGCTGGATTGTTGTTCGTCGCCGCTCCCGAGTAGAAGAGCTTGTCGTCCTGGCGGACATTGTGGGGGCCGGCGTTCGAGTCAGCCCACCAGTACCAATGGATGGAGGCACCGACGGCCTGCGTCACGGTGTTCGGCGCAAAAGTGGTTCTGTGCCCGGCCGGACCAACCGTCACCGTCGTCGTCGTGGCGCGTCCGAGCGCAAGGGGCGGAATTGCTAGGAGGGTCGCTGCCGCCCCGATCGCCAAATACCGCCTCATGGTCGTCCACCTCCCCTCGCGCCGATCATCGCGATCAGCTAGCTCGTAGCAAGCAATACAAACACTACACCGGCCTGAGCTGCGGTTCGATTTGGCTCCGCGACGCGCGTCGGTCGCTGCTCTACTGCGCGCGCAGCCAGTCGGCGATGCGCTGGCCGATCTCCTCGCCCGCGTCCTCCTGGAGGAAGTGAGATGCGTTCTCGATCTTGATCGGTGGGTCGGCACCGATCAGGCTCGAGAAGGCCTCCCCCACCTTGAACGGGAGCACGGGATCCGAGTCGGCCCACATCACGAGCATCGGCCGCTCGTCCGCCTGAAGGACCTCCTGGGCGCTCTTGCCCTCGGCGCCGCCGGGCATCTCCGGCGAGGTCGGGAGGATCAGCGGGAAGGCCCGCGCGCCCGCCTTCGACTCCTTGGTCGGGAAGGGCGCGTCGTAGGCGGCGACCACGTCCTCTTCCATGCCGCGGGCGACGGCGTTCTTCACCAGGATCGAGATCGGGAAGTCCTCGGTCCGCTCGACGAAGTCGTGGAAGGTCCACCAGGCGTCTGACATCCGCTGCTCGCCGGTGAAGAGGCCCGTCTCCATGACCACCATCCGCGCGATGCGGTCCGGGTTCTCGGCGGCGAGCCGCAGCCCGATCGGCCCTCCCCAGTCGTGGACCACCGCGGTGACGTCCTGCAGGTCGAGGTCCTCGAGCAGGCTCCCCGTCTGGGCGACGTGCTTGTCGTACGTGTACCAGTCGAGGTCGATGGGCTTGTCCGATCGCCCGAACCCCGCGTAGTCGGGGGCAATGCACCGGTAGCCGGCGTCGCGAACGGACGGGATCACCTTGCGCCAGAGGTACGACCAAGTCGGCTCGCCGTGGAAGAACACCACCGGCGGGCCGTCGCCCTCGTCGAGGTGGGCGAGGCGCATCCCGTCGACCTCGCGGTAGTGGGGTTCGAAGGGGAAGTCGGGAAGCCCGTCGAACCGCTCGTCCGGTGTGCGGTAGACCTCGGTCACGCCGCGGCGATCGCCCCGGCCGTCCGGTGTGCCAGGGCCATGATCGTGACCATCGGGTTGACTCCGGAGGCGGTCGGGAACGCGCTCGCGTCGCCGATCCACACGCCCGGCGTGTCGTGAAGCTCGCCGAGCGGGTTCGCGACGCTGGTCTCCGGGTCGGAGCCCATCCGGCAGCTCCCCATCTGGTGGGCGGTGAAGATGCCGAACTCGCGCGGCGCGAGGGAGTGGGTGGTGACCGCGTCGATAAATGGGTCGAGATCGTCGCCGCGCTCCCAGATCGGGGCGCTGCGCCCGATGCTGACGATGCGGTCGGCGCCGGCGCTCTCGTGCAGGCGGATCAGCTCAGCGAGCCCGCGCCGGAAGTTGCGGATGTCCAGCTCGTCGGAGAGGGGGTAGCTCACGAACGGGTTCCCCGCAGCGTCGACCTCGACCCGCCCGTGCCCGCGGTCGCGCGTGAGGTTGATGAACGGGGCGCAGAGGTTCCAGTCGAGCATCTTCTCCTTGTGGTCCCGGCCGGAGATCCAGGGCGTCGCTCCCGCGTAAAGGCCCGTCGTCGACTGCGCCGACTCGATCAGGAAGCCGTAGCCGTCCTCGAGGTCGGCGAACTGGTGGGACATCGCAGCCTGAGGCGGGGCCCACCACCAGCGCTGGTCCTCGGGATAGACGCCGGTGACCGCGCTCGTGGGATGCAGCCGGAGGAACCGGCCAACCGCGGGGCCGCCGATCCCGGAGCGGAGCAGAAGTGCCGGAGATTCGATCGAGCCGCCCGCGACAACGATCACTGGAGCGCGAACCGTGACCGGGACCGGAGTGCCGTTCGCCGCCGGGCCAGCGGGATCGATCCACAGGCCCTCGACCCCGACGGCGCGGCCGCCCTCGGTGATGATTCGCTGCACGCGGCAGTTGACGACGAAGTCGGCCTCCTTGGCCGCCGCGTCGGCGAGGTAGGTCTTCTGGGTCGAGAGCTTCGAGCCCGACGGGTCGCCGAAGCCCATGTAGCCGGCGAGCTGCGGGTCATAGGTCGCGGGGTCGGCATTGCGGACGATGAGGCGGAAGTCGTAGCCGAGCTTCTCGCACGCCTCCCGCAGCCGCTCGTGCGGCCCGTTCAGGTCGCTGCACTCGTCGTTGGCTCCGATGCGCTCCAGCACGGCGTCGAGGTGGCCGTCGTAGTCGGCGCCGTCGAGGCCCTCGAGGCCGAAGTCACGCGCCCACTCCTCCCGGACCCACTGGTGGGTGCGGAGGCTGTTGGTCCAGTTGATGACCGTGCCGCCGCCGAGGCCGGAGCCCGCTTGGATCGTGATCTGCCCGTCGACGCTCGGGAACGGCCCCGCGTTCAGGTAGCTGCGCTGGTAGGCGGGCAGCTCGAGCTGGTCGAAGTCGGCCTCATTGGAGTAGGCGCCCATCTCGAGCACACAGACCTGATTGCCGGCGCCCGCAAGCTCACCGGCGATGACCGAGCCGCCGGCACCGGAGCCGACCACGCAGACGTCGGCCTCGATCACCTCGCCGGAGGCGCTCGGGCGTCGGATCGGAAGTGACTTCGGCACGTCGGGCGGAGCCGACTGCGGCCCCGGATAACCCATGGCCTCCCAGTTCGGGTTGCGGCCGGTGCCGAGCTCCGGAAGCGCGTAGTGAAGGGTGGTCGTCAGCCCACGGAGCGCGTTCATCCCGGCGAGCGTGTCGGGCCCCGAGGCGCAGAACGCGTGGATCAGCTCCTCGCGTTGGGCGAGCGGGGTCTCCGGGGTCATGCCGTCCTCGGCGAGCGAGTCCAGCAGCTGACGGAGCGCCTCGATCTGCTCCGCGGGCAGGTTCGCCTGCAGCAGCGAGACCTCGATCCCCTCCGGGACCCCGAGGTGAGAGGCAGCGCGGGCCCAGAACCCGGTCGGATCCGGCTCGCCCTCGGGCGGCTCGAGCGAGGGGACGAAGGTGTCACAGAGGACGGCGAGGGTCTGCCGCTGCGCGTCGCTGAAGAGGTCGCTCGCCGCGAGGGCGCTCACGGTCTGGCCGATCGTCTCAGTGACCTGCGCCGAGTACGGGAACATGTGCGCGTCGCGCGAGGCCACGTACCCCGGCGTGATCATCAGCGACTGGCGCTTCGAGTACTTGCGGATCCCGTCCGGGCCGTGGCGGGAGCCGAGACCGGAGGCCTTCCATCCGCCCATCGGAAGCTCGAGCGCCGCGTAGTTCACCTGAGCGTCGTTGACACACGCCACCCCAGCCTCGACGCGGCGCGCCACCGCTTCGCCCTTGTCGGTGTCCCTGGTCCAGACCGACGCCTGGAGCCCGTACGGGCCGTCGTTGGCGAGGTCGATCGCCTGCTCGGCGTCGGCCACCCTCATCACCGGGAGCGTCGGGCCGAAGGTCTCCTCGACCATGCAGCTCATCGAGTGGTCGACGTCGGCCAGCACCGTCGGCTCGTAGAAGAGCCCGCCGGCGCCCTCGCCGCGCTTGCCCCCGGTGACGACCCGCGCGCCCTTGGCGACCGCGTCGCCCACGTGTGCCTCGATCCGCTCGATCTGGGGCGGAAAGATGATCGCCCCGACGTCGACGGAGCCTGGGGCGCCGGGCGGCCCCTGGCGGAGCGCGCTGACCTTGTCGGTCACCCGCTGGAGGAAGTCGTCGTACACGGGCTCCTCGACGTAGATGCGCTCGACCGAGATGCACACCTGGCCCGAGTTGTTCATCCCATAGCTGACGGCGGCGTTGGCGGCACGCTCGAGATCGGCGTCGGCCAGCACGATCATCGGGTCCTTGCCTCCGAGCTCCAGGCTGACCGGCGTCAGCGTCTCGGCCGCCTTTGCCATGACCTTCTTGCCGGTCGCCACCGAGCCCGTGAACATGATCATGTCCACCTGATCGACCAGCGCCGCGCCCGTCGCGCCACGGCCCGTCGCCACCTGGAAGACCCCCTCCGGCAGACCACACTCGCTCAACATGTCCGCCATCAGGAGCGAGGTGAGCGGGGTGATCTCGGAGGGCTTCAGGATGACGGCGTTGCCGGCAGCAAGCGCCGGGATGCAGTCCCCGAAAGAGTTGTTGAGCGGGTAGTTCCAGGGACCGATCACGCCGATCACGCCCAGCGGCTCGTAGCGGACCACCAGGCGGCGGCCGCGCAGGAACGGCGACGCGGAGACGATCTCCTCGTCGCCGAGGTAGTGCGGAGCCATCTTCGGCCAGAACTCGAGGGCCGAAAGCCCGTAGGCGAGCTCCGCGAACTGGGTCTCGTCGGCCGGTCGACCGGTCTCTCCCACGATCGTCGTGACCACCCGCTCGGCGTTCTGCGCCATCCAGTCGCGCGCGGCCAGCAGGACCTCCGCCCTGCCGTCGAACCCGATCGCGGCCCACGTCGGCTGCGCCTCGCGCGCGGCGGCGACCATCCGGGTCACTTCCTCGGCGCCGAGCTCCGGGATCGTCGCGATGACCTCCCCCGTCGCTGGGTTCGTGACCGGGATCCCGGTCACGCTCGGAGCCTCCGTCACTGGGCTCGCCTGCATCGCAGACGCCAGCCTATCGCTGCCGTCCTTCCGGCCGGCACGCGAGGATGTCGGTGTGGGATCAACTGTTCTGCTCTCCGACATCCACCTCGCATCGACAGGCGGAATCGACCTGCTGCGGCGGCCGGAGTTCCGGGAGAAGCTCTGGGTCGCGCTCGAGGACGCCGACGAGGTGATCCTGCTGGGCGACGTCGTCGAGTTGCGAGATATGCCGCTGGCGTCCGCGGTCGAGATCGCGCGTCCGTTCTTCGACGAGCTCGGCGCCGTGGTCGGCGACGGCCGGGTGGTGATGGTTCCCGGAAACCACGATCACCATCTCCTGGACGAATGGCTCGAGCGACGGCGCCTGGACGATGCTGCGCCGCTCGGCCTCGAGCAGCGCATCCCGATCGACGCGGGGCCGCTGGCTGAGCTGACCGCCGGGATGGGCAAGGCCGATGTGGAGCTCGCGTACCCCGGCGTGTTCCTCCGGCCGAACGTCTACGCCACCCACGGGCATTACCTCGACCGCCATCTCACCGTCCCTAGCTTCGAGCGCCTCGCGGTCGCCGCGGTCGAGCGAGTCCTCAGCGGCTCCCGGGATCCGTCCGACGACGATCTCCCTGCCCACGGGGAGCCGGGATCGGAGTCACCGGACGACTACGAGCGCATCCAGGCGCCGCTATACGCGTTCCTGTTCACCCTCGCCCAGAGCGGCGGCTCGCCGAAGGAGCGGCTGGGCGGGGCAAACCCGTCGGCCCGCGTTTGGCAGGCGGTCGGCGGCGGGTACGGGCGGGCGGCTCGCATACGCGGCCGGCTGCTTGGCTCCGTTGCGGTGCCCGGGGCGGTGGGGGTCGCGAATCGGCTGGGGCTCGGGCCGGTGAAGTCCGATCTCTCGCCGGGTGCGATCACCCGCGCGGGCCTCGCCGCGATGGGCGAGGTGGTGCGCCGGCTCGGGATCGAGGCCGACCACGTGATCTTCGGGCACACCCACCGCCGCGGCCCGCTTCGGGCGGAGGTCGGGTGGCGTCTCGAAGACGGGACCCGGCTCCACAACACCGGCAGCTGGGTCCACTCGGCGGGACTGATCGGGCGCTCGGCGGCCGACAGCCCCTATTGGCCGGGAACGATCGTCGTCGTCGAAGGCGATCGCGAGCCGCGCTCGATCAACCTCCTCGGGGATCTCGGCAAGGATGAGCTGCGCGGAGGCGATTGAGCCCCCGCGCGCTCACGCGTTCAGAGGCCTCAGGCGACGGTCTTGACGTCGACCGCCTTGGGGCCCTTCGGGCCATCCTCGGCTTCGAACTCGACCTTGGTCCCGTCAGGCAGCGACCGCGAGCCATCCGCAATCCCGGTCTGATGGACGAACAGATCCTGCCCGCCCTCGTCGGGAGTGATGAACCCGAACCGCTTCTCCTCGTTGAACCACTTCACTGTGCCAGTTGCCATACGTCCTCCGCGTTGCTCTGTCCTTGAATGCCGCGGAACTGCCTGGTGCTTGCCCGTTCAGCCGCCGCTTCATGATTGTTTGCATCTGCCCACAGGGGCTGTCATCAAGGTAACACCACGGTTACCCGCTGTGTGGGATGCGGCCGTGGGCGTATTCAGTAGCGGTCCGGGCCGGCGATCGCGCGCACGATGAGCAGCAGGATCACTGCGCCGCCGATCGCGATCAGCCACGTTCCGAGGTCGAAGAAGTGCCCGAGGTGGCCGATGTTGAGCGCATTCGCGATGAAGCCGCCGATCAGCGCGCCGAGGATCCCGACGGCGAGCGTGCCGAAGCAGCCGCTCGGCTCGCTGCGGCCCGGGACGATCGCCCGCGCGATCAAGCCGACGAGGAGCCCGAGGACGATCCAGCCGATGATCCCCATTGGGGCGGCACCCTAATCGCCCGGCCGCCGCCGGCGCGTGGCGCTCTACGCGGGCGCGGTGCGGCCGTGCTGATCCTCGTCACGTACGCGATCCACGTGCGGCGGAGCCGGCCGGCCGGGTAGGGAGCCGTCAGACTGGGTCGATGCGCGCCCTCGCCATCGTGCATCAGCCCGATGCCGGACCCGGCGTGTTCGCCGAGGCGCTGGCTGCGAAGGGCGTCGAGCTCGACCGCTGGCTGATCGCCGACGCCCCGGCGCCCGCCGACCCCTGGGGCTACGACGCGGTGCTCACGTTCGGCGGGGCGATGCACACCGACCACGAGGCGGACCATCCATGGCTCAGGGAGGAGAAGTCGATCCTGGCCGATCTGATCGAGCGCCGTGTGCCGTTGCTCGGGATGTGCCTCGGATGCCAGCTCGTGGCCGAGGCGGCGGGCGCGAAGCCGCGCCGCGCATCCGCTCCCGAGATCGGCTGGCACGAGGTCGAGCTGACCCCCGAGGCCGCCGGCGACCCCCTGCTCGGCGGGCTTCCCGCGCGCTTCTCGGCGTTCCAGTGGCACAGCTACGAGGCGCCGCTCCCGCCCGGAGCCACCGCGCTCGCCCGGAGCCCGGTCTGCCTGCAGGCCTTCCGGCTCGAGGGCCCGACGTGGGGCATCCAGTTCCACGCGGAGGTGAGCATGGAGGACGTCGACTACTGGATCAGCGACTACCGCAGCGACCCCGACGCGGTGCGGATCGGCCTCGACCCGGAGGCACTGTGTGCCGAGACGCAGGCGGCGATCGGCGCGTGGAACGACGTCGGGCGCGCGATGTGCGAGCGGTGGGTCGACGCTATTCGGGCGTGAGGTAGGCGCCGGCGAGCCCGCCGTCCACGAGGAACGTGGACGCGGTCACGTACGAGGAGTCGTCGGCGGCCAGGAACAGCGCCGCGTGTGCGATCTCCCCGACCTCGGCGAAGCGGCCCATCGGCAGGTGCACGAGCCGCCGCGCGGCCTTCTCCGGGTCCTTCGCGAACAGCTCCTGGAGCAGCGGCGTGCTGACCGGGCCAGGGCACAGCGCGTTGACGCGGACGCCGCGCCGCGCGAACTCGACGCCGAGCTCGCGAGAGAGCGCCAGCACGCCGCCCTTGGAGGCCGTGTAGGAGATCTGCGAGACCGCCGAGCCCATCGTCGCAACGAAGGACGCCGTGTTGATCACCGAGCCGCGGGCGGGCGGGTCGTTGTTCAGAAGATGGGGAATCCCGTGCTTGCAGCAGAGGAAGACGCTCTTGAGGTTGACGTCCTGGACCCGTTGCCACGCCTCCACCGACGTGTCCAGCACCGAGGCGTCGTCGGGCGGGCTGATCCCCGCGTTGTTGAAGAGGACGTCGACGCGGCCGAGCTCGTCCTTCGCCCGGGCGTACATGTCCCGGACCTGGTCGGAGTCCGTGACGTCGGCCTGGATCGCGAGGTCGCCCTCCGCCCCCGCGTCGAGGTCGACGCCGACGACGCTCGCGCCCTCAGCCTTGAACAGCCGGGCGGTCTCGGCGCCAATCCCGCTCGCCGCGCCGGTGATCACGCAGACCTTGCCGTCCAGCCTCCCCATCAGTTTTCCTCCGTGGCGTAGTAGACGTTCTTGACCTCCGTGTAATGCTCGAGCGCGTCGGGCCCGAGCTCGCGCCCGACGCCCGACTGCTTGAAGCCTCCGAACGGCGTGGACACGCGTACGGACGTGTTCGAGTTGATCGAGAGGACGCCCGTCTCGATCGCCCTGGCCGTGCGCAGCGCCTTCGCCCCGTCACGGGTCCAGACCGATCCCGAGAGTCCGTAGATGGTGTCGTTGGCGATCTCGATCGCCTCCGCCTCGCCCTCGAACGGGATGACGCAGGCCACCGGGCCGAAGATCTCCTCGATGGCTGCGCGATCGGAGTTCGAGACGGGCGCCAGGACCGTGGGCGGGAACCAGTAGCCGGGGCCGTCGGGCGCGGCGCCGCGGATCGCCACCGGCGCGTCGTCGGGGACGAACGAGCCGACCGTCTCCCGCTGACCGGCCGAGATCAGCGGGCCCATCTGCGTCGCCTCGTCGAGCGGGTCGCCGACCCGCAGCGAGGTGACCGGCCGCTCCAGGAGTTCCAGGAAGCGATCGACTGCCGAACGCTCGACGAGGATCCGCGACCGCGCGCAGCAGTCCTGGCCGGCGTTGCCGAAGACCGACAGCGGCGCCGCCTCCGCCGCCCGCTCGAGGTCGGCGTCGGCGAAGACCACGTTGGCGGACTTGCCGCCGAGCTCGAGCGTCACCCGCTTGATCGTCGCGGCGGCGCCCTCCGCGATGCCGCGCCCGACCTCCGTCGATCCGGTGAACGCGATCTTTGCGACATCCGGGTGCTCCACCAGGCGCCTGCCGGCAACGCTGCCCGGGCCGGCCACCACGTTGACGACGCCCTCCGGCAGCCCGGCCTGGAGCGCGATCCGCTCCAGCTCCACGGCTGTCAGCGGCGTGAGCTCCGCCGGCTTTAAGACGATCGTGTTTCCGGCCGCCAGCGCCGGCGCCACCTTCCACGAGGCGATCAGCAGGGGAAAGTTCCACGGGACGATCAGGCCGATCACGCCGAGAGGCTCGCGGAAGGTCATGTCCACGCCGCCTGCCACCGGAATCGTCTTCCCGAGCAGGCGCTCGGGCGCGCCGGCGTAGTAGCGGAAGGTTTCCGCGACCATGCCTATCTCACCGCGCGCGTCGGCGATCGGCTTGCCGGCGTTGCGGGCCTCGAGCGTCGCGAGGTCCTCGGCACTCTCCTCCAGAGCGTCGGCCAGGCGGTGGAGCAGCGCAGAGCGATCGGCGGGCGCGACGGAGCGCCAGGCCGGGAAGGCACGCTTGGCCCGCGCGACCGCGGCGTCCGTCTCCTCGGCCCCCGCGCGGGGGAGCGTCGCCATGACCTCCTCGGTGGCGGGCTCGACGACGGAGATCTGCGCCTGCTCCGTGCTCACGCAGCACCCACCTTCGCCCTGGCCGCGTCAACCAGCGAGGCGACCACTCGACTCGGCTCGTCCTCCTCGGGATGCCAGAGCACCCCGAGCACGTATTGCTCGCCCGGAAGCTCGATGGCCTCGACCACGCCGTCCTCCGGTGAGGTGCCGGTGGCGACGAAGCCCTCCCCCAGCTCCCCGATTCCCTGGTGGTGGTGTGACTTGACGGCGGCGCGCTCGGCGCCAGTGGCCCTGGCGGCCAGCGACCCCGGCTCGAGCGCCACGTCGTGGTCGCTGAACTGCCCCGGCGTGTGTCGATGGCGGTCGCTCCCGATCACGTCCGGCAGGTGCTGCTGCAGCGTCCCCCCGAGGGCCACGTTGAGTATCTCCATGCCCCGGCAGGCGCCGAGGACGGGGATGCCCCGGTCGATCGCCCGCGCCGCCAGGGCGATCTCGAACCGGTCGCGCTCGGGCCACGTGAGCCCGGTCTCAGGGTGCGGCGCGGCGCCGTAACTGGCGGGGTCGACGTCCGCACCGCCGGCCAGCAGGAGGCCGTCGAGCCGATCGAGCAGGAGGTCGGGTGATTCTGCAACCGCGTCGTCCGGAGGCAGCACGAGAGCCAGCGCGCCAGCGCGCTGCACAGCCGTGGGATAGGTCCGCTGCACCATGGTCACGACCTCCGCTTGCCATGGATCGCGGCGAACCCGCTCGACCGCGGCGCAGATCCCGATCGCGCAGGCGCTCACGGGTGGAGAGCGCTAGCCGCGCTCGAACATGCGCCTGCGCTCGTAGTCGGTGACGACCTGGTCGAACTCCTTCTGCTCGTACCGGCCGTAGTTGAGGTAGTGCTTGTGCACCGACTCGCCGAAGGCGCGCTTGGCGAAGTCACTTCCCTCCCAGAGCTCGAGCGCCTCGTGGAGGGTCGAGGGGAACGGCTCGGCCTCGGCGGCCTCATACGCGTTCCCCTTGAGCTCGGGCCCGGGATCGGTCCCCTTCTCGATCCCGTCGAGACCGGCGGCGACCAGCGCCGCGCACGCCAGGTAGGGGTTGACGTCGGCGCCGGGTATCCGGCACTCAACGCGGCGCGACTGCCCATGCCCGACGATCCGGAAGCCGCAGGTGCGGTTGTCGCGGCCCCATGACACCGAGGTGGGCGCCCAGCTCTCGGCCGCGTAGCGCTTGTAGGAGTTGATCGACGGTGCGATGAACAGCGCCAGCTCCCTGATGTGCTCTCGCATCCCGCCGAGGTAGTGGCGGAACGTGTCGGTCTCCTCGTCGCCGTCCACGAAGACGCTCTTACCGTCGCCGTCGATGAGGCTCGAGTGGATGTGACACGAGCTCCCGATGTCCTTCTCCGAGGGCTTCGCCATGAAGGTTGCCGAAATGCCGTTCAGGAAGGCGATCTCCTTGACGCCGTTCTTGAAGATCGTGTGCCGGTCGGCGGAGGTCACCGCGTCGGCGTAGCGCGTGTTGACCTCGTGCTGGCCGTGCCAGGCCTCGCCCTTCGAGAACTCGATGGGGATGCCGGCTTCGTGCATCCCGCGGCGGATCGGACCGAGGTAGGCCTCGTCCATCGTGGTCGCGAGGATGTGGTAGTCGAGGATGTAGGGGATCGTCGGCGTGAGGTGCGTGTAGTCCTTCTCGTGCGCCTCGGCGTAGCTCTCCTTGTAGAGGTAGAACTCGAGCTCGGTGGCGCACTGCGAGGTGAAGCCCATCTCCGCGGCCCGCTCGTAGACGGCGATCAGCACCTGGCGCGGTGACGCCACGACCGGCGAGTCGTCGTGGTTGACGACGTCGCACAGGACGAGCGCCGTTCGGTCCAGCCACGGGATCCGGCGCAGGGTCGCCATGTCCGGCTTGATGCCGAAGTCGCCGTAGCCCTTCTCCCAGTTCGCCATCTCATACCCGGGCACGGGCTCCATCTCCATGTCCAGCGCGAGCAGGTAGTCGCAGCCCTCGACGCCGTGATCGACCACCTCGTCGAGGAAGTACTCGATCTGAATGCGCTTGCCGAACAGGCGTCCCTGCATGTCGGTGAACGCGGTGACGACGGTGTCGATGGCGCCCGACTCCCCCTCCTTCTTGAGGTCGTCGAGGGACAGCATGCCCCGCGTCCCGCCG
>DASQCL010000263.1:0-6235 GCA_035634715.1 Solirubrobacterales bacterium | reverse complement strand
ATCTCGCAGGCGCGGTCGAGCTGATCGCCGTGGGAGTCCAGCGCGAGGACGCCTTCGATCGTGTCGATCGGGACGCCGCGGTCCAGGAGGGCCTCGCGGATCCGCTCGGGTCCCCATCCCGAGAGGTCGCGCTTGTCCTCGGCGTAGCGCCGGGCGAACCGCTCGTCGTCGAGGGCCTCGATCTCGAACAGGCGCCTCAGCGCCGCCTCGATCTCGTCCATCGCGAACCCGCGGCCCTTGAGCCACAGGGCCAGCTCATGCGCGGTCCTCTCCTTGCGGTCGAGCGCGCCGAGCGCCGCCTCGAAAGCGTCTGCCTCCGCCATCGCCCCCGCCGCGGCTACGCGGCCTTCCGCTCCTCCTCGGCCTCGGGCTCAGCCGCCGCATCCTCGATCGGGGCTGGCGTCTCGGCCGGCGCCGCGCTGGGGGTGGCGGGCCGCTCGATCTCGAGGATCTCGAACAGCTTGCCCTCGATCTCGCGAGCGGTCTCGGGGTTCTCGGCCAGGAACTGCTTGGTGTTGTTGCGCCCCTGGCCAAGCCGCAGCTCGCCGTAGGAGAAGAACGAGCCTGACTTCTGGACCAGGTCGTGCTCCAGCGCCAGGTCGAGCAGGCAGCCCTCGTTGGAGATCCCCACTCCGTACTCGATGTCGAACTCGGCCTGCTTGAAGGGCGCCGCGACCTTGTTCTTGACGACCTTCACGCGGACCCGGTTACCGACCGCCTCGGTGCCCTCCTTGAGGGTTTCGATGCGGCGGATATCCAGGCGCTGCGAGGAATAGAACTTCAGCGCGCGCCCGCCGGGCTGGGTCTCCGGCGAGCCGAAGCTGACGCCGATCTTCTCGCGGATCTGGTTGGTGAACACGCAGATCGTGTTCGCCCGGCTCAGGTTCCCGGTCAGCTTGCGGAGCGCCTGCGACATCAGGCGTGCCTGCAGACCTACCTGAGTCTCCCCCATCTGGCCCTCGAGCTCGACGCGCGGCGTGAGGGCCGCCACCGAGTCGATTGCCACGAGGTCCACGGCGCCGGAGCGGACCAGCACGTCCACGATCTCGAGCGCCTGCTCGCCGTAGTCGGGCTGGGAGACCAGCAGCTCGTCGACGTCAACGCCGATGCGCTTGGCGTAGATCGGGTCGATCGCGTGCTCGGTGTCCACGAACGCACAGATCCCGCCGAGCGCCTGCGCCTCGGCGATGATGTGGTAGACGAGCGTCGTCTTCCCTGACGACTCGGGGCCGAAGATCTCGACGACCCGGCCGCGCGGCACCCCGCCGACCCCCAGTGCGAGGTCCAGGGACAGCGCCCCGGTGGAGATCGCCTCGATCTCGATCGCGTCCTGGTCGCCCAGGCGCATCAGCGAGCCCTGGCCGAACTCGCGCTCGATCTGGGTCTTGGCCGCCTGGAGCGCCGCGTCCTTTGCCTTGGCCTCCTTGTCAGCGGCCTTGTCCGCTGCCTTCAAATTCGCCTTCTTCTCCTGTGCCATCTCTTTCATCACCTTTCTTCTGCGAGCGTCAGATTCAACTCGGCGAGTCGGACGTATTCGGCGCCCGAAGGCCGCAAATACGAGCGATAAAGCGCCAAACGAGGGGCTTCGAAGGGCTGCGTGAGCTCGGCAGGGAGCGCCTCCGGCGGAGACTCCACCCGCATGGGCTTCCCGCGACCGCCGCGACCCCGAGACCCCCTCTCCGAGCGCACTCGGGCGACCGTCACATGGGTCCAGAACTCGCGCTTCTCGGGCTTGTAGAAGCGCGCCGCGACGAGCCGCTCCTCCAGCTCCGCCTGAAGCACCGAGGCCGCCCGGCTCTGCCCCTCCGCCGCGAACAGCCGCGGGCGCTTCGCCGGCACCGGGGCCGGATCGGCCTCGAACCGGATCTCGACCGACCGGGACCCAATCGCCGTGACCTCCGACGCGACGTTCTCGATCGCGCGCTCTGGGTGGTAGCCAAGGAAGCACAGCGTCACGTGAAGAGCCGCGGGGTCCACCGGCCGCAGCGCGGGGTCGGTCAGCGCCCGCGCCTGCCAGGCCTCGAGCCCCACGCGGACGCGATCCGGAAGATCGAGCGCGACGAACAGGCGCGCCCGCGGGCTCTTCAGCCGCTCCTTCGCCATTCCCCGAACCTATGCCGCCTTCGCGCGCGCGATGCCCTCCATTCGTGAATAGATTGCCTCGAATGGCCGACGACATTCCCGCAGTCGAGGGCGTCGAGCACCGCTTCGTCGATGCGAACGGGATCCGCATCCACGTCGCCGAGGCGGGACCCGCGGACGCTCCGGCGGTGCTACTCCTCCACGGCTGGCCCGAGCACTGGTACATGTGGCGCCGGGTGATGGCCGCCCTGGCCGGTGAGTACCGCCTCCTGGCGCCCGACCTGCGCGGGTTCGGCTGGACCGAGGCGCCGGGCCATGGCTACGACGGCGAGACGTACGCAGCCGACCAGGTGGCGCTGCTGGACGCGCTCGAGCTCGAGCGAGCACACGTCGTGGGACACGACTGGGGCGGCTGGACGGCGATACTGCTCGGGATCCTGCACGCGGATCGGGTCGATCGCATGGTGGTCTGCAACGCTCCGCACCCGTGGCCGAGACTCTCGGCCCGCGTGGCGATCGAGTCATGGCGCGCCTGGTACACGTGGGTGATCGCCACTCCCGGACTCGGCCACCTCGTCCTAGAACGGCCGTGGATCGCGCGCCGCATTCTCGGCGGCGGCAACGTGGGAACCCCGTTCACCGAGGAAGAGCTCCACCTCTACGCCGACAGCTTTCGGGAGCCCCCTCGGGCGGACGCGATCGTGAAGCTCTATCGCTACTACCAGCGGGTGGTGCGAGAGGGCGTGCGCGGCCGCTGGCGCCATGAGCGGCTCACCGTGCCCACCCTCCTTCTGTTCGGCGCTCGCGACCGCTACGTCAGCACGAACCTGCTCCCCGGCTACGAGCCGTTCGCCGACGACATGCGGGTGGAGCTCGTGCCCGACTCGGGCCACTTCATCGTCGACGAGAAGCCGGACCTGGTAATCGAACGCACACGCGCCTGGCTCACAGACGGCGCGGGCTAGCGCCGAGGCCGCCTACAGCGGGAAGTCCTCGCCCAGCAGCAGTCGGCGGAGCAGGTGCATGGCCAGGGTCGTCGAGCGGTCGCGGATCTCGGCGCGGTCGCCCGGCATGACCAGGTCGCGGGCGAGCGTCGCGCCGTCGGAGCCCTTGACGCAGATGCACACGTAGCCCACTGGCTTCTCCTCCGTCCCCCCGCCCGGGCCGGCGATCCCCGTGATCCCGATCCCGAGCTCCGCATCGAAGCGCGACAGGGCCCCGTCGGCCATCGACTCGGCGACCTCAGGCGACACCGCGCCCTCGGACTCGATCAGCTCTGCCGGGACGCCCAGGAGGTTCACCTTGGCCTCGTTCGAGTAAGCGACCACGCCGCCCGAGACGTACGCCGACGAGCCGGGGATCTCGGTCAGGCGCGCGGCGAGCAACCCCGCCGTGCACGACTCGGCGAGCCCGATCCGCCTGCCTGCGAGCAGCTGTGCGATCTGCTGGTCGATCGATGACCCGTCCCTGCTGAAGACGTATCGGGAATGCCTCTCGGCGAGCTCGTCCATTAGCCGCTGCGCCACCGGCTCGGCGCCCTCGCGGTAGCGCACATCGATCTCGAGCTCCGCGCGCCGCAGGCACGTCGTGATCTCCAGCGGCGCGCGGTCGACGTCCTCCTCGATCTCCCGCAGGCTCTTCGCCAGCTCCGACTCGGGGATGCCGAAGATCCGCATCGTCGTGGTTCGGTACGGCGTCGCCCGGGAGACCACCTCGCGGACGTCGCCGGTTTCGAGCGCCGCGGGCCACATCGACTGGAGCTCGCGCGGCGGCCCGGGAAGCACGACGATCACCGGTCCATCAGTCGGGACCACGAGCCCGGGAGCGGTTCCCGCGGGGTCGAGCGGAATGGCTCCCTCGGGAACCATCGCCTGCTTCCGGTTCGCCTCGCGCAGGGCCTCCGGGTCGAAACGGAGCCGGCGCGCGAAGCCGGCCAGGATCTCCGCGATTCTCTCCTCCATCTCCTCGTCGAGAACGAGCTTCCGCCCGGCGAAGTCCGCCACCGCCTCGGCGGTGAGGTCGTCGGCCGTGGGACCGAGCCCGCCGCTGGTGACGACCAGGCCCACGCCCAGATCGGCCAGGAACCGGAGCGCGGCCTCCAGGTCGGGCTTGCGGTCGCCCACGCAGACGATGTGGGAGACCTCCACTCCGAGCTCCCCCAACCGCTCGGCGATCCAGGGGCCGTTGCGGTCGGTGATCCGGCCCGTGAGCACCTCCGTGCCCGTGACGACCACGCCGCCTCGAACCGTGCCGTCGCCTATGGGCATTTCTTCCCCCGGTACGGAACCGACGTAATCCCGCCCGCGTCGATCGCGAAGCTCGCCGGCTTCTTGGAGTGCACCCGCTGGGGCTTGCCGGCCAGCACCAGGGTCGCCGCGCCGCCCGAAATCAGATCGAGGCGGTAGTTCTCGGCCGGCGGCGAGAACGGGCCCTGCTTCGAGCCGGCGATCAGGGTCTGGGCGTCGATCAGTGGACGCCCATGGCCGGGACGAAGGCAGACGACCATCTCGTCGTGGGGGATGAGCGCAACCGACACCGGCTTGCCCGAGGACGAGCCCCCGCCTCCATGGCCGTGCCCGGAGCCGTGAGACCCGTGTTGGCGATGCTGGTGCTTGCCCTTCTGATGATGAGCGCCCGCACCGCCGTTCCCGAACCAGTTCAGGGGATCCGTGCGGACCAATGCGAAGACGGCTACCACGGCGAGCAGGAGGATGCCGACAATGGCCAGCGCTTGCCCCCACGCTCGGCGCTGCGGTGGTGCCGGCCTGCGGCGGCGCTCCAGCAGCGGCTCGGAGAAGAGATATGGCTGCTCCGCGGCCGGGGAGCGCTCGATGCTCCGGCGATACTCGTCGACGAGGGCATCCGTGTCGAGACCCAGGTACTTCCCATAGGTGCGGAGGTATCCCTTGACGTAGGTGGATTCCGGGAGGGTGCTCCACTCCTCGTTCTCGAGGGCACGGAGATACTTGGCCCTGATCTTGGTCTCGCGCTCGGCGGTGCCGATGTCGATCTTCAGCCGGTTGCGGCTGCGCTTCAACACCTCGCCGATCGGCAGGCCCTCACCTTCGTGCCTCGTCACCATGGCGGCGCATATTCTCGCCGCCGGGGGGCCGATGCGTTCTCGGCAGCCGGCGAGATCAGTCGAGCGGTGAGCTCACGGATTCGCGCTCGTCCGTCTCGGGCGCGTCCGCGGGTGGCTCCTCGGCGTCCTCGGCGCCGCCATCGTGACGAGACAGGACGCGGGAGAGCTCACCCTCGGTAACCAGCACCTGGCGCGGCTTCGAGCCCTCGTAGCCGGAGATGATGCCCCGGCGCTCCAGCATGTCCACCAGGCGACCGGCACGCGTGTAGCCCACCCGCAGCCGACGCTGGAGCATCGACACGGAGGCCGTCTGGCTCTGAACGACGATGCTCGCGGCCTGCTCGAGCAGGTCGTCGTTGTCGGGCGAGAGATCGCCCTCGCGCTCGTCCTCCGGCTCCTCGCGCGCTTCCATGAGCGCGGGGTCGAACTCGGGCTCGCCCTGCCGCGCCCAGTGGGCGCTGATCTTTGCGATCTCGTCCTCGGTCACGAAGGCGCCCTGGAGTCGCTCCAGGCGCGACGTGCCGACCGGCCGGAAGAGCATGTCACCCTGCCCGAGCAGCGTCTCGGCGCCGCCCTGGTCGAGGATCACCCTGGAGTCGATCTGCGAGGCGACCGCAAAGGCGATCCGGGCCGGGATGTTCACCTTGATCGTCCCGGTGATCACGTCGGTCGACGGCCGCTGCGTCGCCAGCACCAGATGGATGCCCACGGCGCGGGACTTCTGAGCCAATCGGATGATCGAGTCCTCCACCTCGGCCGGGGCGACCATCATCAGGTCAGCAAGCTCGTCGATTACGCACAGGATGTGCGGCAGCGGCGCCTCACCGGCCTTGACGCGGACGCGGTTGAGCTCGGCCAGGTTGCGCGTGCGCGCCTCGCCCATCACCGAGTAGCGGCTCTCCATCTCCCCGATCAGGTTCGCAAGGACGGTGGCGGCCATTCGCGGGTTGGTCACCACGGGGGTGAGCAGGTGCGGCAGCTGCTCGTAGTGGTTCAGCTCGACCCGCTTCGGATCTACCAGGACGAGACGTGCCTCGTTGGGCGAGGCGTGGAGAAGCACCGAGCAGAGCA
>DASQCL010000262.1:0-3218 GCA_035634715.1 Solirubrobacterales bacterium | reverse complement strand
GATCAGGATGCCTGCGCCGGCAGGCCCCAGGATGCGGGCCGAGTGGACGATCGCGTTGTTGAGGCTCACCGCGTTGACGACGCGGTCGGGGCCGACCATCTCGATGGCGAAGCTCTGGCGGGTCGGGTTGTCGACGGCGTTCACGGAGCCCCGGACGAAGACGAGCGCCCAGACTATCCACGGCGCGACGGCGCCGCTGACCGTGATGCCCCAGAGGACGAGGGCGGGGACCGCCATCAGGATCTGCGTGACGATCAGCAGGTTGCGCTTGGGGAGGCGGTCCGCCAGGAGGCCGCCGAAGGCCCCGAAGAGGAGAAACGGGAGGAACTGGAGGGCCGACGTGACCCCCACCGCGAGCCCGCTGCCCGTCAGCGACAGGATCAGCCACATCTCGGCCACGATCTGCATCCAGTTGCCCGTCAGGGAGACGAGCTGGCCGGTGAAGTAGCGCCGGTAGTTCGGGACCGAGAGGGATGTGAAGGATCGGCGCAGGGCGGCGCTCACCGGCGCTCGCCCTCCAGGAGATCCTCGAGGATCTCGGCGGCCCGGTCGAGGGTCGCGAGGTCGGCCTCGTCCAGCCCGCGGAGCCGCTTGGCCAGATAGGCGTTCTTGCGCGTCCGATGCTTGTTCATGAGCGCCCGGCCGGCCGCGTTGATGCCAACCGTGAACGAGCGCCGGTCCGTGGGATCGACGACGCGCTCCACAAGCTCGGCCTCCTCGAGGCGAGCGACGATCCGCGTCGCTGAGGGGCGCTGGATGCGCTCGATCTCGGCCAGCTCGCTGGGGGTGAGGGGGCCGTGGCGCTCGATGCTGGCCAGGGCGGAGATCTGCGAGGGGCCGAGGCCGGTGCCCGCCTGCTGGCGAAGCCGCCTGGCCGTCCTCGTGATGACAAGGCGAAGGTGAGCGGCGAGCCCGCTCAGGTCCCGCTCCGTTATCGTCTTGCCGCTACTAGTTACCATTGCTAATTATCTTAGCAAACTACTCTGGCCGGCCCGGCCGGGTCAGGCACGCTTGGCCGTCGCGCGCTTGCGCAGGCGGGAGAACTCGCGCCACGGCCGGGTGTTGGCGATCTGGTCCGCCGTCAGCCACGCCCGCCGTGCGGTGGCCACGGAATAGACCATGTTGCTCAGCGTGTCCGTCCCGTGGGCGTCGGTGTTCAGGCAGATCATCACGCCGGCCTCCGCGGCCAGGCGGGCGTGGCGCTCGGAGAGGTCGCGGCGGTTGGGGTTGCCGTTGATCTCGAGCATCGTCCCGGTTCGGGCCGCGGCCTCGGCGACCTTCTCGACATCGACGTCGTAGGGCTCGCGGCGGTTGATGAGCCGGCCGGTGAGGTGGCCGATGCAGTCGACCAGCGGGTGCTCGACCGCGGCCACGATCCGCTCGGTCATCTTGCGCTTCGAGATCTTGAACGAGGTGTGGACGCTGGCGATGACCCAGTCGAGCTCGGCGAGGAGGTCGTCCTCATAGTCCAAGGAGCCGTCGGGCATCACGTTCACCTCGGAGCCCGCCAGCACACGAAAGCCGCGTACGCCGGAGTTGAGCTTCCGGATCTCCTCGATCCGCTCCTCCAGGCGCTCCGGCGTGACGTGGTTGCCGAATCCGTGGCTGGCGGAGTGGTCGGTCACCGCCAGGTAGGCGTAGCCCCGAGCGCACGCGGCGTCCGCCATCTCCTCGAGCGAGTTGCGGCCGTCGGAGATCGTCGTGTGGCAGTGCAAGTCGCCCCGGAGGTCGCCGAGCGTCACCAGCTCCGGCAGCGTTCCCTCAGCGGCCGCCTGGATCTCCCCGTTGGCCTCCCTGAGCTCCGGCTCGATGTAGTCGAGCCCCAGTCGGCGGTAGACCTCGGCCTCGGTCGCGTAGCGGGCGACCTCGCCGGACTCGGAGTCGGTGATCCCGTGCTCGGAGACCGACAGGCCCATCTTGACGGCGCGCTCCCGCAGCTCGACGCTGTGCTCCGCCGACCCGCTGAAGTGCTGGAGCAGGTTCCCGTAGGCGTCGGGGGGGACGATCCGCAGGTCGATCGCGACCCCGTTCTGGGTGGTGACGTGGGCACCGCTCTCACGGGGCGACGCTCCGGCGACCACGAGCGGGTGGTCCACGAGCGCCTGCGAGAGTGCGACCGGGTCGCTGCTGGTCGCGATCAGGTCGATGTCGTGGCAGGTCTCGGCGCGGCGCCGGGCGGAGCCGGCCACCTCGACGGCTTCGCTGGCCGGATGGTCACGCAAGTCCGAGGCGATCTTCTCCGCGATCGGCAAAACCTCCGACAGCAGCAGGCGCTCGGCCGGCCCCCTGTCGGCGAGTTTCCCGAGCGAGGCCAGGACGTTCTCCTCGGCCTTCGGGCCAAGCCCCTTGATCTCGCGGATCCGCTGTGCCTCGGCCGCCTCGCGCAGGTCGTCGAGGTCGGAGACACCGAGCTCGTCGTAGAGGCGCCGTGCGGTCTTGGCGCCCACTCCCGGCACCCGCGTCACCTCGACCAGCGACGCCGGGAACTTCCGCTTGAGCTTCGCGGCCGAGGGGATCTCGCCCGTGTCGAGGAGGGTCACGATCTTGCCCTCGAGCGTCTTCCCGACGCCCGGGAGCTCCGTGGCCCTTCCGGCCCGGGCAAGCTCCTCGACCGACACGGGGCTCTGGCGGATCACCCGCGCGGCTTCGCGGTACGCCAGGACTCGGTACCGAATGGCCCCGTCGAGCTCGTACAGGGTGGCGAGCTCCGTCAGCGCGTCCGCGATCTCCGCGTTTCTCATGCTTCAAACCTATTGGCGTCCGGGCCGGCGCAGGAGGGCGCTGAATAGCATCGGGGGGTGGCGGAGAACGTTGGGGTCTGGCTCGTCATCCCCACCTACAACGAATCGGCGAACCTCGAGACGATCGTCGAGGCGGCGCGGGAGGTCCTCCCGCCGTCCCGGCGCATCCTGATCGTCGACGACTCCTCACCCGACGGCACCGGCGCCATCGCCGACCGGGTCGCGGACGCGCACGAGGACGTGGCGGTGCTGCACCGGCCCGGCAAGGCGGGCCTGGGGCCGGCGTACGTGGCGGGCTTCCGGACGGCGCTGGAGGGTGGCGCGGAGCTGATCGCCCAGATGGACGCCGACTTCTCACATGATCCGCACGACCTCCCGCGTCTAATCGAGGCGGCCGAGGACGCGGACCTCGTGCTCGGGTCCCGCTACGTCCCCGGAGGCGGCGTGACCGACTGGGGTGCGGGGCGGAAGGCGGTC
>DASQCL010000261.1:0-8967 GCA_035634715.1 Solirubrobacterales bacterium | reverse complement strand
GACGGCATGCAGGTCCGCAACTGGATCTTCGTCGAGGACATGTGCTCGGGCATCGACACCGTGCTGGACTTCGGCGAGGCCGGCACGGTCTACAACCTCGGCGGACCGGAGGAGCTCCCCAACATCGACGTCGTCAAGAAGATCCTGGAGCTGGCGGGCCGGGACGAGTCGCTGATCGATTACGTGAAGGATCGGCTTGGCCACGACCGCCGCTACTCGCTCGCGTCGGAGCGCGCGAAGGCCCTCGGCTGGGAGCCGGAGGTTCTCTTCGACGAGGGGCTCGAGCGCACCGTCGAGTGGTACCGCGAGAACGAGTGGTGGTGGAGCCCGATCCGCTCCGGCGAGTACCGCGAGTACTACGAGCGCCAGTACGGGCGGTCGCTGGGCTGATGCCGAAGCGGCTCGATACGAAGCTCGACGGGCTGGTGCTCATCGAGCCGGAGGTCCACGGAGACGAGCGCGGTTTCCTCGTCGAGACCTACCGCGATGAGCTGTGGCGCCAGCTCGGCGCCGACATCCAGACGGCGCAGGAGAACCACTCCCGCTCGGGCGCCAACATCCTTCGCGGCCTCCATTTCCAGACCAGCCCGGGCCAGGCGAAGCTGGTGCGCTGCATGCGGGGGCGGATCTGGGACGTCGCCGTCGACCTACGGCGCGACTCGCCGACCTACGGGCAGTGGGAGGGATACGAGCTGGACGACGAGAAGCATCGGCAGTTCCTAGTGCCGATGGGATTCGCCCACGGCTTCTGCGTCCTGAGCGACATCGCCGACGTCGCCTACAAGCTCTCGAGCCTCTACGACCCCGCCACCGAGGCCGGGATCGCCTGGGACGACCCGGACGTGGCTGTCGAGTGGCCGATCTCGGAGCCGATGCTCTCCGAGCGGGACAAGACCGCCCCCCGTCTGTCGGAGATCGCCGACAGCCTGCCCTGGTAGGGGCGCCGAGCTCCTAGCCCCAGCTGATCTCGACCACGGGCGGGTACTTGCTCTCCCCTGAGTCGACGACCAGCGCCCAGCTGGCTCCGCGGCCGTGCGGGCTCCAGCCCGCGACCTTGAGCCGCGTGCGCCACACCGGCGAGCTAGGGGTTGGCGACGAAGATCTGCGTCCTCCAGGTCGCGGGGCAGTTGAGAACCGTCGTGCAGGCCGGCTTGTTACCCGAGGCCCACTGGCTCACGTTCCAGATCCGCGAGCTGTTGCTGGGGTCGGGCGTCGCCGACGCGTAGTCGCCCCAGCGACACAGCTGCGAGCTGGTCCCATCGGGCTCGGCGCCGCCGCCCGAGCTGGAGCAATCGAAGCCCGCGATCGGGCCGGGCGACTGCTTGACTGCGACCTGACCCGACTGGCTGTTGCCGCCCTTCTTCGACACCATCTTGATGGCCGGGAAGCTCGACCCTGACGAGGCGACGAAGTTCAAGACCATGTTCCTGCCGCCCGACTTGTCGGAGCCGTTGACGGCGCGGTTCGGCGAGATAGCACCGTCGAAGTCGTACTTCGAGCTGTCGGAGACCGACCCGTTCTGAATCAGCTTCGGATCCGACGGATAGATCTCGTACCACCGCACCTTCGACCCCGCCCCGCCCGAGACCGTGTGCTGGGTCCACAGGGCGAACTTGTCGTTGTGCCCCGTATCGGTCGCGGCGACCGCCTGCGTCAGACGGCCGTCAAGGGTGTCGATCCTGACGCTGTTGCCGCTCTGCGGCGCGTTCGGGGGAGCGTCGTACTGGTTCACCTTCAGCTGGGTCGCCGTCCCCTGGATCTTCGCCTGGCCGTTCTTCTTCTTGACCTTGAACAGCGAGATCTTCTTGCTCGGCAGGAGGCTCGGGATGGCGGCGATCCAGCCGTTCTGCTTGGTGTCGATCTCGTTGGCGGGAACGGGTGTGAACGCCGGGGTCGAGCCGTTGCTCATGAGGGGTGACTTGCTCGTGACGCTGAGCGAGCTCGGGCAGCCGGATCCCGACCCCGGCTTCTTCACGGCGAGCGCCTCCGCCCCGAGGAAGATCGAGGTGCTGCTGGTGAAGAGGTTGACGCCGATCAGCGCGAAGTACTGGCTGTCCCCGAGCTTGGGGTAGTCGGGGAACTGGCTGCCGAAGTCGATGGAGTACTTGCACCAGTCGGAGCTCGAGCCGCTCGAGGGCGACGAGGACTTGCTGAATCCGAACGCGAGGTCGTTGTTCGTCTGCGAGATCGAGTTGATCATCGTGTAGTAGAAGCGCTTCGTCGTCGGGTCCCAGATCACCTGGACGTCGAATAGGGTGTCCGCGCTCGACGCCCCGGCGAGGGTGTTCAGCGAGCCCGAGGCCATCGGCGCCGTCGAGCCCTTGTCGTAGATCCCGAACTGCGAGTTGACGAGC
Source organism: Solirubrobacterales bacterium (assembly GCA_035634715.1). Taxonomy (GTDB): domain Bacteria; phylum Actinomycetota; class Thermoleophilia; order Solirubrobacterales; family 70-9; genus AC-56. The sequence goes on along the minus strand of DASQCL010000261.1, from coordinate 6,613 downwards.
TGGATGAAGCGCTGCGTGCCCACCGCGCCGGTGGAGTCCGACGGCGCGAAGTCGGTGTCGGAGAGTCCCTGCCAGGAGGAGAGGGTGCCCGGCGCGCGCTTCTCGAAGATCGGCGAGGTCAGCGCAAGCGACGGATTTGCCCCGGAGGCGCGCGCCTTGGTCCGATCGTAGGCCCGCTGGTCCGGCACGAGGTATCCCTGGTGGAACGCCCGACGCGCGGCGTCGCCGAGCTTGCCGTTCGCCCCGGGGCTTGGCGACGCCGGAACAGCCCGGGTGGGCACGACAGGCCTCTGCGATGCGGCCGACGCCGTGGTCGCCACGATGGCGCAGATCGCGAACGTCGCGCACAGGCCGGCGCCGAAGATCCTGTGACTGAAAGAGGACACGCTGGCTCTGATTCCTCGGAAGGATCCTATGGGTGAAACGCGGGGGCGTACGAGATGCCCACGATCAAGCCGTCCTGGGTGAGGAGCCGGGCCACCGTCTGCCCCCACGGCTCTGTGCGGGCTGGATGCAACAGCTCGAAGCCGGCGCGCTCCAACTCGTCGCCCGCCGCCGTGACAGCTTCCGTGCTCTCCACCTCGAACTCGATGGATGCCTGGGGAACGATCCGGTCGGCTGGCCACTCGGGCGTGCCAAAGCACGCCTCCGCCGCCTGCGAGAGGGGCCAGATACCGAAGTGTTTCGCGCCGGGGATGCTCCCGCTGGAGTAGTAGCCCTCGCCCTCGCCCTCCAACTCGAGGCCGAGGGCGTCCATGAAGAGCGCCCGGCTCTGCGGTGGGTCGGCCACGACGACTGCCACGCTCGCAACGAATTGAACGTCCAAGTCGCACAGCCTACGCCGCGGTCAGCTCCGGATCTGCCTCAGAACGCCGCTAGGCGGCGCTCGGGCAGCCGCTCACCGGAAGCGTAAGATCGGAGGGTTGGCTAGCGACCCGAAATCAACTGGCAAATCGGGGCTCGAGCCCTTTTCCGAGCCCGTTCGACGCTGGTTCGAGGGCTCGTTCGCCGAGCCCACGCCCGCTCAGGCACTGGGCTGGCCCCACATCGCCGCTGGCGATCACACGCTGATCTGCGCCCCGACGGGGTCCGGCAAGACCCTCGCGGCCTTCCTCTGGGGGATCGACCGCCTGGCGAGGCGGACCGACCTTCCCGCAGACGACGAGACGGCTCTGGGCACAGGCGTGCGGATCGTCTACGTCTCCCCACTCAAGGCGCTCTCCTACGACATCGAGCGCAACCTGCGCGCGCCACTGACCGGCATCGGCGTGGACATCGCCGTCGGGCTGCGGACCGGCGACACGCCCCAGAAGGACCGCCAGGCGATGCGCCGCAAGCCACCCGACATCCTGATCACGACGCCGGAATCGCTGTACTTGATGATGACCTCGGCCGTTCGGGAGATCCTCACGGGCGTCGAGGCGGTGATCGTGGACGAGATCCACGCTGTCGCCCAGTCAAAGCGCGGCGCCCACCTGGCGCTGACGCTGGAGCGGCTCTCAAAACTCGTGAGGACCAGTAACCCCGCCGCACCCGCGTCCGGCAAAGCCGGACGATCGGTCGCCTCCGGCTCCCTGGAAGCAGAGGAGGCGGTGGGCATTGATCCCCAGAGGATCGGGCTGTCGGCGACCCAGCGGCCGCTCGAGCGCGTCGCCCAGTTCCTCGTCGGCCCGAAGCGCAAGTGCCGGATCGCGGACGCCGGCAAGCCCAAGGAGCTCGACCTGGAGATCGTCGTCCCGGTCGAGGACATGACCGAGCCCGACGCCTCGATCGAGAAGCGTAAGGACGGCGGGGACAGTGGCTTTCCACCGCCGGGGGACGCCAACTTCGACGCCGCGCCGACGACGCGCTCGATCTGGCCGGCGATCTACCCGGAGCTGCTGAAGCTCGTCCAGGAGCACAACTCGACGATCATCTTCGTCAACAGCCGCCGGGGCGCGGAGCGCCTGGCCAAACGGCTGAACGAGCTCGCCAACGAGGAGCCGGAGGCTGAGCTTCCGGCCACTGAGCACTCCGGGAATGGCTCCGCGTCGAAGGTCGAGGCGCCTATCGAGGTCGCCCGTGCCCACCACGGCTCGCTCGCCCACGAGGAGCGCGTCATCGTCGAGGAGCTCCTGAAGTCCGGACAGCTGCCCTGCCTCGTCGCGACCTCGTCGCTCGAGCTGGGCATCGACATGGGGGCGGTAGACCTCGTGATCCAGGTCGAGTCGCCTAAGTCCGTGACCCGCGGCCTGCAGCGGATCGGGCGCGCCGGGCACAGCATCGAGGAGGTCTCGATCGGCCGCATCTTCCCCAAGTTCCGCGCCGACCTCCTCGAGTGCGCCGTGGTCGCGCGACGGATGCGGGAGGGCGAGATCGAGGAGACGGTGATCCCTCGCAACCCGCTCGACGTCCTCGCCCAGCACCTGGTTTCGATGTGCGCCGACGACGAGTGGGAGGTGGACGAGGTCGAGCGCCTCGTCACCGCCTCCGAGCCCTTCCACGAGCTCTCGCGCGAGCAGCTCGAGAACGTGCTGGACATGCTGGACGGCCGTTATCCGTCGGACCGGTTCGCCGAGCTGCGACCGCGCATTGTCTGGGACCGCGCCGCGGGGACCATCCGCGGGCGCCCGGGCGCGCGCCAGCTCGCGGTGACCAACGCGGGGACGATTCCGGACCGCGGCCTCTACGGCGTCCATCTCCCGGACGGCAGGCGCGTGGGCGAGCTCGACGAGGAGATGGTCTACGAGGCGCGGCCCGGGCAGACCTTCCTGCTCGGCGCCACCACCTGGCGGATCGCCGAGATCACCCGGGACCGCGTCGTGGTCACGCCCGCTCCCGGCGTCCCCGGAGCCGTCCCCTTCTGGAAGGGCGACGGCATCGGCAGGCCGGCCGAGCTGGGCAAGGCGATCGGCGCCTTCGCGCGCGAGGCGGTGAGCGCGAAGCCCGAGAAGCTGGCCAAGGAGTACGACCTCGATCGCCGCGCGGCGCAGAACCTGGTCGCCTACCTGCGCGAGCAGCAGGCTGCGACCCGGGTGGTCCCCTCCGACGAGACGATCGTCGTCGAGCGCTTCCGCGACGAGATCGGCGACTGGCGCCTGTGCGTGCTCTCGCCCTGGGGCGGGCGGGTTCACGCCGCGTGGGGCCTCGCGCTGTCGGCGAAGATCCGCGACGAGCACGACCTCGAGGCGGACGCCATCTGGTCGGACGACGGGATCGTCGTGCACATGCCCGACGCGGACGAGCCGCCGCCATCCGACCTCGTCCTGCTGGAGGCCGACGAGATCGAGGAACTGGTGGTCCGCGAGCTGGGGAGCTCGGCCTTGTTCGGCGCGCGCTTCCGGGAGAACGCCGCGCGGTCGCTCCTCCTCCCCCGCGCCTACCCGGGGAAGCGCACGCCGCTGTGGCAGCAACGGCTCAAGTCCCAGAACCTGCTGGAGGTCGCCAAGGACTTCCCGCGCTTCCCGGTGATCCTGGAGACCTACCGGGAGTGCCTGCGCGACGTGCTCGACCTTCCCGGGCTGGAGACCCTCCTTCGCGACCTGTCCTCGCGGAAGATCTCACTGGTCGAGGTGGAGACCGATACCGCCTCGCCCTTCGCCTCGTCGCTTCTCTTCGACTACGTCGCCACGTATATGTACGAGGGCGACACGCCGAACGCGGAGCGGCGCGCGGCGGCGCTGTCCCTGGACCGGGAGCTCCTGCGCGAGCTGCTGGGCCAGGAGGAGCTGCGCGAGCTGATCGACCCGGACGCTCTTGCCGAGGTCATCGACTCGCTTCAGCACAAGGTCGAGGCCGCGCGGGCGAAGGACCGCGACGCCCTCCAGCAGATCCTGCGCCGGCTCGGGGACCTGACGCCGGACGAGGCGGAGGAGCGGGTCGTCGAGGGCTACTCGGCCGCCTCGATGCTCACCAAGCTCGAGCGCGAGCGCCGCGCCGCGCGCATCCGCATCGGCGGCGAGGAGCGCTGGATCGCGGCCGAGGACGCCGCGCTGTACCGCGACGCGCTCGGCGTGCCCCCGCCGCCCGGCCTCCCGGAGGCATTGCTGGACGCAAAGGACGACCCGATGGTTGCGCTGATGCGGCGCTACGCCCGGACTCACGGGCCGTTCACCACCGAGGAGCCCGCCCACCGTTACGGGGTCGATCCCTCGCCCGCGCTCCGCGAGCTGGAGCGGGCCGGCGACCTCGTCCGCGGCGAGCTCCTTCCGGGCGGGACGGAGCGCGAGTGGTGCGACGCGGATGTCCTGCGCCGCCTGCGCCGCGCGAGCCTGGCCCATCTGCGGGCGGAGGCCGAGGCGGTCGAGACCCGTGAGCTCGCCAGGTTCCTGCCCAGCTGGCAGAACGTGGACGCCTTCAGGCCGGCAGGTGCGGGCCCCGACCGGCTGCGCGAGGCCCTCGTCCCGCTCCAGGGAGTCGCGCTCACGCCCGAGGTCTGGGAGCGTGACGTGCTCCCCCGCCGCCTCGGCGCCTACAGCCCCGCCTGGCTCGACGAGCTATCCACCGGCGGGGAGGTCGTGTGGGTCGGCGCCGGAGCGCTCGGCCGCAGCGGCGGGAAGGTGGCTCTCTACTTCCGCGAGGACGTGCGGCTGGCCGGCCCGCCGCCGTCGAACGCCAAGATCGAGGCGCCGAAGGGCGAGGTCCACGACGCCATTCGCGACCTGCTCGGCCGGAGGCCCTGCTTCTGGATCGACCTGGTCGACGAGCTCGACCTCTCGCCGGAGGATCTGCACAACGCGCTCTGGGACCTCGCCTGGGGGGGTGAGGTCACCAACGACGCGTTCGCGCCGCTGCGGGCCCGCCGCCTGCGCTCGGTGCAGCGCGCGCCGCAGCGCGGCAGGCGCTTCGCCGCTCGGCGGGCCGGCGCGTCGAACTCCCTTCAGGGACGGTGGTCGCTCACCGCGGCGCTGTTCGAGAACGCGCCGGCCTCGGGACCACGCTGGCGAGCGCAGGCCGAGCTGATGCTGGAGCGCTACGGGATCGTCACCAGGGAAACGGTCCTGGCCGAGGGCATCCCCGGCGGCTTCTCCACCGTCTACGGCGAGATGTCCAACCTCGAGATGCTGGGGACCGCCCGTCGTGGGTACTTCGTGGAAGGGCTCGGCGGCGCTCAGTTCGCGCTCCCGGGCGCGATCGAGCGCCTCCGCTCGCTGCCACATCCTGAGGGCACCTACACGATCCTCGCCGCGACCGATCCGGCCAACCCGTACGGCGCGGGCATCCCGTGGCCCAAGCGCGAGGGCGGCCGGCGGCCGAGCCGGACGCCGGGCGCCTACGTCCTGCTGCGCGACGGCGACCCGCTGCTCTTCGTCGAGCGCGGCGGGCGGGGGATCCTGAGGCTGACCAACCTGGGCGGCGATGCCTTCGCGGAGGCGGTCGGCGAGCTGGCATCCGCGGCGCACGACGGAGTCCTGCCCCGGCTCGCGATCGAGCGGGTCGACGGCGAGCCGGTGATCGGCTCGGGCCTCGAGGAGACCCTGATCGAGGCCGGCTTCCACCGGCAGCCGCGCAGACTCGTCGCATCGGCGTAGCCTTGTCACATGACCCGGGCTGAGGCTGAGACGGAGGCCGCGCGCCTCGCGGCTGAAAGTCCCGACCGCGACACCCACCAGTGGGTTCCCCGCGACGAGGGTGACGGGGAGTGGTCCGTGGTCCGGATCGCGCTGCCTCCATCCACCGAGCCAACCGGCACCGAGACCCGGGGCGACGAGCGCCCCGCCACGCCGGACGACCCTCGCCCGTCGAGTTGGCAGAACGTCCCGCCCTGGGCCGCCGGCGGCTAGCGAGCCAATCGTCGGCTCCCCGTAGCCTCGAAGCGTGGCCGAGGGCGACACGATCCATCGAACCGCTCGGGCCTTGCAGGAGGCGCTGGGCGGCAAGCGGATCACCGATGTAGCGGTGCCGAACCCGCGGAGCCCACTGCGGCGGCAGGGCCGCAGGGTGGCCGAGCTCCGGGGGTCGACGATGGAGAGCGCTGAGGCGCGTGGAAAGCATCTCCTGCTCCATTTCGATCGCGGGCTCGCCCTGCACTCCCACCTGGGGATGCGAGGCTCATGGCGGATCTCCGAGCGGGAATCCACAAACGATCGACGAGCGTGGGTTGTCCTCTCGGCGCCCGGCGCAGAGGCCGCCGAGCTCGGTGGCTCGCATCTGGACCTCCGAACCGACGCCGAGCTGCGGTCCAACCCGCAACTGCGCTCGCTTGGCCCCGACATCCTGGACGACGACTTCGACGCCGCGGCGGGCGTGGAGGCTCTCCGCGCCGCCGACCAGTCCCGCGAGATCGGCGAGGTCCTCCTCGATCAGCGGGTGCTGGCGGGGATCGGGAACATCTACAAGTGCGAGGGATGCTGGTCGGCTCGGATCGACCCGTGGCAAGCCCTGTCCAACCTGGAGGACGAGGACCTTCGACGAGTCGTGATCGAGATCGGCGGGCTCATGCGGTACGGCGTCGAGGCCGGGCGGACGCCGCGTTCGATCTACCGCCGCACCGGGCAGCCCTGTCCCCGCTGCGGCACCCGGATCTCGTCGGGCGGCCAGGGCGATGCGAACCGGACGACCTACTGGTGCGGGTCCTGTCAGCAAGCCGACAAGCCGAGGCGCGGCATAATCGACGCGTGAGGGAGGAAGGATG